>NZ_AXCA01000221.1:0-106000 GCF_000475415.1 Halomonas sp. PBN3
GCGTGACCTGAATAGTTACGTTTTCCCTACCTCAGTCATGGCCAGGACCAGCGCCCTCCTCGTTGTCGGCAGGGGTCAGGCTGTCGTCCTCCAGCACCTCCCGAATGGCGTCCTCCAGGGTCGGCGCCTGGCGGATGCGGTCGGCCAGCGAAGGCCGGTCGTCGTCGTGCGTCGTGTCGCCCATCACCAGCTCCTCGATGCCAACATTTGCCAACCTCGCATGGGGTTTGGACCTTGGGTTTTCTCAGGCTCTCATGGGGTATGGCCGTGATGAACCGTCATCGCCCATGGGGTATGGACCCGGCGCTCGGCTGGAATCTCAGCCGGTCGGCTACCGATACCGGACCCGTTCGGCAAGGTCGCCAACCGGGATGCCCTGACGACGCAGGGCGTCCAGCACCTCGGGATTGGTCGCTGGATCGTAGGGCGGTTCCACAGCCGGTGGCTCCGGTCGCTTCGCCCTCGGCCCCGACTTCGGCCCGGTGGATGCGCCCCCGTGGAGGTGGCAGCGGCCCGATGCGTACAGGTCGCGGCGCTTACAGGGTGTCCCGGCCCTCGTCTTCGCCCCGCAGCGCAGGTCGCGGCACTCCTCGGGAAAGGGTTGATGCTCGCCCCTGGCTCCGGCTCGGCACCATGCCCGGTATCGGCGGCGCAGCTCGGCTTGATCGTCCATCGGTGGTCCTCCTCACGTGCGTACTGCTCCGAAAACTCCCCCGCCTGGCGATGCCTCCAACTCTGGATGCGTCCAACCTTGGACACATCGGGCAGGGCCTCCAGGTGCGCACTTCCGACTGCGAACCAAAGGTGCGAACCACGGGATTCGTACCGGACCCTCGTACCAATGCGCGGCCAGGGTGCGCAATGCGGTGCGCGAACAGCCGTCTACCGCGTTGCCTTTGTCCACCAGCGGCGCAGCAGCAGCCAGCGGCAGCGCCAGCGGCGGGCGACTCGAACGGGCCATTCGTCGGGCAGCACCATGATATGCCGGGGCGGCGGTATGGCGACCATGTAGCGGTCGCCGTTCTCGAAGTGCAGGCAGCGGCTCGTGATCGTGTGGCGTCTCGGCATGGTGGGCTCCAACCGTAATGAATCGTCATGAGCATGGCGCCCTTGGGCCAGGACTGCGAGGGTCGCGCATTCGCTGTGCAGTCTCGTGTCGGCGTTGCGTTTTGTTGCCCTGAGCCGTTGCGTTCGTTGTCCGTTGCGCCAGGGCCAGATACAGGTCGGCCCCAGCGATTGCCGGGGCCGGTGGGTGCTCAGGTTTGCTCAGGTCAGTGCAGCGGGTGGACCTGGGGCGTCGTGCTCAACTGGTCCTGCATCCCCATGGCCTCGGCACGCGCCAGCAACTCCTCCTCGGACACGTCCAGGGCAGCGGCGATGTCGGCCAGGCGGTAGACCGGCTCGCCTGCATCATTGACCCCGGAAGGCGTCAGTCCCGGCAGGCACTCGACCATGCCCTGGCGCATCTCCTTCAGCATCGGCGCCCGGAGGAACATCGGGTGCGCCTCGTCATGTGCTGCCCGAATAATCGACTCGGCGTTGTCGCGGTCGGCACTGGCGAAGAACTGACGGGCGGCCATGCGCTCGACGTTCTCCAGCAGCGCGGCGATATGAGGCGCCAGCGGCTTCTCCAGGCGTTCCGGTGGCATGGCCAGACGATGGGCTGCCCATGCCTGCCCTGGGCTCAGGTGCGCGATGCCGGTGCCTTCCTGGGCGGCCTGGGCCAGTGAGTCGCGGGTGATAGTCGTCATGGTGGTGTCCTCCAGGGTCAGGCGGCAGATGGTGGCGTCGGGGTGTCGTCCTGCATCGCGGTGACGATGCCGGCCATGGTGCGGATGCGGACCCGCACGAACCCGGCCAGGGCGCCGTGGGGCAGGTTGGCGTCGATGCGCTCCAGGGCGTCGGCCACGAAGTCCAGCGTGTGGTGGCTGGGGTTGCCGTGCTCCAGGGCAGACAGCGCCAGCTCGGCCTCGTCCACCACCTCCTGGGTGGCACGCATCGAGCGCAGGCTGGCCAGCAGGCGGCTGGCCTCCAGAATGGCGTCGTCAATCAGCATGGCGCTTCCTCCTCCTGATAGACCCCTCGTCCACGACGCGCTGCCAATACTGGCGCCTGAAGGCGTGGCCACACGTCCGGCACCACAGGTCGCGTTGGTTGTTGTCGGGGTTGAGGGCGCGGTGGTGGCGAGTGTCCAGATGGACCCTGCCGCACAAGCTGGTGCCGTCCTCGAAGTAATGGGCCTTGCCCTTGAGGTGCGGCGGGCCGGCATACCAGCCCACTAGCCAGCGGGTGGAGGGCGACACGCTGCTGGTCGCCTTGTCGTCGATCTTCCTGAGCCAGCGATTCATTCGACCACCTCCACATCGGCATCGGGCCAGCGAGCCTTGGCGGCCTGCTGTGCCTGCTCTCGGGTGTATGGGTTGCCGGTCATCACCAGGCGCTTGTCGCCCACGCGGATCGTCCACGCCATCCTGACGCCTGCCGGTAGGCTGGGCGCCTCGGTGGTGGTGGTGGAGGGCTGGCGCGTGCTGCCTGTGGCCATCGGGCGGCTGTTTACCGGGAGGAGCGTCTGGTTCGCTGCCTGCCGGCCTGCATTGGCCTGGCGGTGGGGCTGGGCCTCTGCCTCGGCGGCGGCCTGCCAGGCGGCCACATAGCGGTGGGCGGCCTGCTCCTGCTCCCTGGGGGCCAGCCGCGCCAGCACCTTGCCGATGAACTCGACATCGCCATCCACCAGCGGGCACGCCTGCTTGATCCACTCCAGCCAGGTCGCCGGGGGCTGGGCCTCGATGCGCTGCCGGAGGAGCGCCAGCACGCGCTCCCTGCCCTTGGTGGCCAACTCGTCGTCGATCAGGGCGGCCAGGTCGGCACGGGCTCGCCTTCCCATCGCCAGCATGGCCAGCCGGATCGCTCCGGCCAGCTCGTTGTCGATGTCGTGAAGCGGCGCCCCGGTGTAGTCGAAGCGCAGGTTCTCCAGCAGCAGGTCGATGTCGGCCTCGGGTGCAGGCGGCTCCGGGTCGTTGGCGGCGCGCTCCACCTCTTGCTGGACCCTACCCTTGTGATTTGCCGGGGAACTCAGGGAACCGGGGGAACCTTGCTGATTTTCAAGGGGTTTTTCGGTTCCCTGGGGCGCCGGGGAACAGGGAACCGGGGGAACCGTGGCTGCCTGCCGGCGCTGTATCAGATCGCGAAGACTCATTGCTCGACCTCCTGGGGCAGAACCGCGAACAGCCGGTGCGTGCTGCCCTGCACCTTCTTGTTGACCGAACGCTTGCCGGCCTCCTTCTCGTAGAGCCAGCCGGCAGTATCGAGCGCGGCGGCAATCGTGCGGATGTCGTACCCCTTGGCCGATTCGCGCAGGGCGGCGCTGTTGAAGTAGAAGACGCGGCCATCATGGGTGTCGCACCAGAACCCGGCACGCTCGTTGGTACGCCTGGCGTCGTTCTCGTCGCCGCGCAGGGGCGCGAAGCGGGCGTCTCCGTGGCGCTGGATGAACTCGTTGACGCCATCGAGGATCGCGGCATCTTCCGGGGGCAGGCTGCCGCGCTCGGCCTTCCACAGTGCGAAGCAAGTGCTCACGGCCTCCAATGCCTCACCCTGCTGCCAGCCGGTGATGCCGGCCTCGGTAGCCAACTCGCCGGCCATGGCCAGCAGGCCGAAGGCGCCAGCGGCACGGCTGGCCACACCATCGGTCTCGCTGCTGAAGGCGGGGTCTTGCATCAGGTCGCGGTAGATACCGGGGAGGTCGTGGCCACAGCGCAGCAGGTAGTCGATGAAGGCCATACCAGCGTGGCCGTAGTGCTCTGCCGTGGCGGTCTTGATCGCGTTGGCGAAGTCGCTGGGGGCCATGCCATGCGGATCATCGAACGCGCCGTGGCGGCGCCCGGTGGCGGGAATATCGAGGAGTCGCGCATCCTGCCCCGCCTTGGTCGTCTTGCCGGCCTCGCTCAGATGGGAAGCCAGGGTGCGCTCGCCGCTGGACAACAGCATCAGGCGCCAGCGTTGGGCATCGCGGATGCCGCCTGTGCGAGCCGCCCGCTGCTTGCCGACGCCATTGGCCACCATGTACACCATGCTGCCGGCCTCGAACGGGCTGGCCTGGCTCAGCTCGTCCAGCACCATGCAGGTGTCGTTCTGGCTGACGGCCAGTGCCTCGATGCCGTTGCCGGTGGCGCTCCAGGGGCGAAGGAACTGCGGGCTACCCCAGACGCTTGCCGCAGCTTGCAGCCCGGTGGTCTTGCCCTTGCTGGAGGCGCCGCGCAGGTTGAAGCCAAGTCCACCAGCGGCCTGCTGTTTCGCCGGCCATATCAGCGGACCCGCCAGCGCTACGCATAGGCAGAAGATCAGGATGGGGTTGCCCTGGGCGCGACCAGCGACCTCCTGGCGCCAGCCGTCCAGGGTGCCCCGCGTCTCGAAGTAGGTGGAGCGCATCGCCTCGGCGCTGAAGTTGTAATCCTGATTGCCCAGCGTCCGGTGGGGCAGCACGAAGGCGCGGGCGTTGTCGTGCCAACCGGTGGTGGTGGCGGCGATGATGCGAGCCTCGGGGGTGCTCTCCATGATGAAGTCGGCCAGCTTGGCGCGATGCTTCAGGCTGTGCGTGTGCCCCATGTCCAGCAGCTCGCGGCGTAGGTCGGCCCCGCCCTCACTGAGCAAGCGCATGGGCAGGACACGCTTGCAGGTCTGCCCCTCGGCGTTGACGAAGCGCAGTTGCCGGCCAAAGTTGCCACCATGCTCGTCGCGGCTGACAGCCGTGACCTCGATGGGGTCGGCTATACGCACGTCGTCGTTGACCAGCTCGCCGCCCCGCTGCTTGGTGCCGTGCCACCACAGGCCGGCAGGGCGCCGCTTGCCATCCTCCAGCACGAAGCTGGCGTAGTGGGTGGCGAAGCATGGACGCTGCACCTTGGCAGGCAGCGGCTCGCCCTGGCGCGGGTCGATCTGCTCGCCCAGCGAGGTGATGCTGGTTCCCTGGGTTCCCTGGCGATTCCCTGCCGGGGGAACCGCCTGCTCGCCACCTAACTCGCTGTTCTGCTTAGGCTTGCCCTGGGCGGTTCCCTGGGTTCCCTCGGTTCCCTGGCCTTCGGTAGAGGTAGGGCTTTCAAGCGGCGGGGCGGCACCGCCGAACATGTCCAGGGTGTCGGTATCGGCGTAGTCGTTCATTGGCCACCTCCCAGACGGCACTGGCGCACGTCGGCAAAGTCGGTGCAGGTCTCGCAGCCCTCGCAGAAGCTCGGCATCAGCAGCGTGGCGTCGATAGCCAGGGCAGCGTGGCGGGCAGCGACTCGCCCCTTGTTGGCGAGCCCCTGGGCCGGCAGATGGCGGTCGTCGTCACCGCAGATGGTGATGTCCACCTCGGGGAGCCGCTGGCGCAGGCGACGGGCAACCAGGGCCAGGTTGTCGGCGTTGCGGGCGACCACGACCGGGCAGCCCATGGCTTCATGCAAGGCGGCAGCGGTAGACCAGCCCTCGGCCACCAGCACGCGCTCGGCGCCCTCCAGGCGGCCTATCAGGCTCGCCACGCCTTTGACGCGACCTCCCGGCAAGGGGCGCTTGCTGCCGTCAGGAAAGATGCGCTCCAAGTTGACCAGCTCACCCTCGAAGTACAGCGGCATCAGCAGCATGTCGCCGCGCTGGCGCAGGTTGAGGGGCGGCAGTTGCTTGCCGGCAAGGTAGTGGTGGGCAGGATCGCCGGGGCCAGCCTGAGCCCACCAGCGGCGGGCCTTCTCGGCAGCCTCGACTTGGTGCTGCTGGCGCTCCCGGTCGCGGCGCTCGCGCTCGCGCATGGCGTCCAGCCGTGCCTGGGCAGCGGCCTCGGGATCGCTGGGGCCGGCCAGGGTGACGGTCTCGGCCACGTCCAAGTGCCAGATACCGAAGCTCGCAGCCTGGGGCGTGTGGATGCGATACCAGCCGTTGGCGTTGCCCTTGGGCTTGTCCGGCGTGTCGAATCGCTCGAACCTGCCCGACGCCTTGGGCGTCAGCACGACGCCATGCTGGGCCAGGGCATCAGCCAGTGCGGCCTCGATGGTAGAATGGCGGCGAGTCGTCGCCCTGCTGGGCGCTTGCGCCTGCCCCTTCTTGGGGGTGGGCGTCTTTGTTTCTGGGGCCTGCATGAATACCTCCTGTCATCAGCGACGGTGGTGATTGGGGTGGCGCTTCGGTCGGATCGCCCCGGCCAGCCAGCGCCAGCAAGCGGCCAGGGCGTGGGAGATAGCAAGCATCAGTAAGCGGCCTCCAGCGTCTCCAGGCGCCGTTCCAGCAGCACGCTGAGGAACAGGCGGAGGTCGGCTTTCTCGCGCTCGGACAGCACGAGAACGCCATGCTCGGTGACGACCTGAAAGGCGGTGGGCGCCTGCTCGCGGATTGCCCAGCGGGTGTGGTCGATGGCATCGCCCAGACTCAGGGCGCCGGTCTCCATCACGATGTCGGTGGGCGTCATGAGTCACCCTCCTGCTCGCTGTTCAGCTCGCGGATGGCACGGAGGTGGTCGGCCATGTTCTCCATCAGGCCGGACATCACCTCGTTGCTCATGGTGCTGCGGTCCTCCTCGGCGTCGTTGTAGTACGCCAGCAGGAACTCGCTCAGCGCCCACGCCTGGCGGGTGTGATCGTCGATGCGGTCTTTGATCTGGAGGGGAGTCATGACGCCACCTCCTGGCCACGGGCAGCGGCCTCCAGGCGGCGGGCTTTCTCGGTGTGGTGGTTGTAACGCTTCAGGCGGGTGCTGGCGCTGGAGTCAGCGAACAGCGCAGCGCGGGCCATTGCCCGGTGGGCGGCGGCGCGTGCAGACGGATTGCGGGTAGGGAACATGGGTGAGACTCCTGAAGTTGAGGAGTCGTCCCCGGCTGCGGCCAAGCAGCGGATGGGGGCGACTGTACGCGGGTTGGCCGACCGGGACTTCAGGAACCCGGCACACCCGGAGGTGTCCCGCGCACAGCCGCCATTGCGCATGGCAGGCACGAAAAAAGCGCCCGACATGATGCTGGCGCTTGTGCGCCTGAAGTCTCTCGACCGGCCAAGGTCGGCTGCTGAATTTGCAGCAGCCCCCAGAGCATAGCGGCGCGGGGTGGCATGGGCAAGCATCAGGACGCCTCCCGCTGGCCCTGCTCCCAGCCTTCAACGTCGTTCAGTGACCAACGGGTGAGACTGCCCCCGGCCAGCTTTACGGGCTTGGGGTAGCGTCCCTCGCGCACCCAGCGCCAGATGGTCGCCTCATGGGTGCCATAGCGGTTGGACAGTTGCTTGACGGAAAGCCAGGCGCGGTCGGTGATGCTGGCGCCCTGGCTCTCCTGGGCGGTGGTGTCGCGGTGGGTAGCCTGTGCCATGTGGTTCTGCCTCGTGCTGTGGATTCACAGGCAGCATGGCGTGGCAGATTGGGGAATTGGTGCAGATGCATTTCTGCAAAATGCAGATGCAGAAACTACCGGCGCTTGTCGCGCCAGGCGTCCAGGGCGTCGCTCAGTAGGCCGGCCAGCTTCCTCTCGCCCATGCCGGGCGTATCGCCGGCCTGCTGGCTCATGGCCTGGGCTATCTGGGCACAGTTGGGCTTTCCTGCATCGCCTTTTCGATACTTCGGCCCCAGCTTGGCGAACGTCTCGGCCAGCAGCCCCAGCGCCTCAAGGGCACGCAGCTCATCGGCGCCAGCATCTTTCTGACGGTCGTCAGCGCCAAGGACCGCTTTCCCAGAACCGCCTCCTACCTTCAGTGCCTCGGGTATGTCGTCCATGGCAATGCCCAGCCCCATAAGCCATTGGCATAAATCCTCACGCTTGAACTTGGCAATCACCGTATGGTCGAGCGGGTGGTATCTCTCCATCCAGTCACTCGTCACGATCAGCGTCTCGCCTGTTTCTTTGCTCAATACCCGTAAGTTGCTTACTGGCTCAATGCTCCCTTCCAAAAGCGCATCAGCCAATGCGGTTCGCCAGTTGCACAGGCTCCTCATTTCCTCCGCGTTGAAGTTGATTTTCTCGTGCCCAATATCTGCCAGCAGCCGGGCAACATCATCGAAGCTCAGCAGCCTGCTGACGTGGTGCGGCGTCAGTGCCATGCGCTACTCCTCGCGCTCACTCCATGGAGGGATGGCTGGCGGGCATGGTGGAGTCGCCATGCTTTCGGGTGATCGGCCCTAGCCAGCCAACGGGGTCGGTGGCGCCGGCTACTCGGCGGCCACCTTGTTCTGGCGGATCGTTGCCACCTTGCCGCTGGCGCTGGCGGGGGTGGCCAGGAAGGTCGCCCACTGCTTCATCACGCGGGCACGCTTGGCCATGAGGTCGCCGCGCCGATAGGCGGCCTCGGCTTGGTTGCCGATGGCGTGCGCCAGCACCATCTCGGCCACGTCATGTGGGGTAGCGGTGCGCTCGCTCAGCCAGTCCCGCAGGGTGCTACGGAACCCGTGGACGGTCGCCCTCTCCTTCTCGCCCATGGTGGCCAGTAGGTCGGTCATCGCCCGGTCGCTCAGCTTGCGGCCATGGTTGCGGGTGAATACCAGCCCCTCCTCGGCCTGAGGGAGTGCTTGCAGCAGCTCGACGGCGGCTGGCGCCAGCGGAACTCGATGTTCGCGCCGGCCCTTCATGCGCTCAGGCGGGATGATCCAGGTGGCGTTGGCCAGGTCGATCTCCTCCCAGCGGGCGCCCAGCACCTCGCCGGACCGGCAGCCGGTCAGGATCGTGAATGCCAGCGCCAGGGCGGGGGTGTCGTCACGCTCGCGGAGCCGCGCCCAAAACTCGGGCATGGCGTCGATGGGCATGGCGCGGTGGTGGACCTTCTTCTTGATCTTGCCCGGTGCCGGCAGCACTGCATCCAGATTGCCTTTCCAGGCGGCGGGATTCGGGCCGGCACGGTGGCCATGGGCGGTTGCCCACGCCAGCACGGTCTCGATGCGCTGGCGCACGCGGGCGGCGGTGACGGGCTTGCTCTGCCAGATGGGCTCAAGCGCCTGTTTGACGTGGACCAGCTCGATGTCGCTCACCGCCATGCTGCCCAGCTCGGGAACTGCATAGGTGGCCAGCGAGGTCTCCCACTGGCGGGCGTGCTTGGCGCTGCTGGCCTCGGCCTGCTTGAGCTTCACCACGGCTTCAGCGGCCTGGGCGAAGGACAGCCGGCGCAGCTCAGCGGCTCGACGCGCCTGCTTGGCGGCCTTCTTCTCGGTGAGGGGGTCGATACCCTCGGCCAGCTTCTCGCGGATCGCCTCGGCCTTCTTCCGGGCGTTGGCCAGGCTGGTATTGGGAAAACTGCCCAGCCCAATATCGCGGTAGACGGAGAACGGCTTGCCGTTGGCAGATTCCCGCTTCTCCCCGGTGGGGTAGCGCAGCACCCACGACCGGCTGCCGGCTTTGGTCACTCGCAGGAATAGACCATCGACACCGCCGACCGCATGGCGGCCTGGGGCGGTGAGGCGTCGGACCTCAAGGGCGGATAGTTCGCGGGCTTTCCTCGGCATAGCGGCTTGTCCCAATACCTGTCCCAATATGGAAACGTTATTGGATGCTAGTCTATGCCACTCTCAGCCACAAGGAAGGAAGGCTAAGTGCTTGTTATGGCTGGTACCGGCGGTCGGACTCGAACCGACAAGGGCTTGCACCCGGCGGATTTTGAATCCGCTGCGTCTACCAATTCCGCCACGCCGGCAACGCGCGAAGCATTATACGTGGGCCCCACCGCGGGTCAATCGCGGGCCTGACTTCACGCCCGCCAGGCGGTATCCTAGACGGCTTGCCGGCTCCCGGCATCGCCCCCTTGCCCGCACCATCGGACCCGATACCGCCCATGCAGCGCGCCGACTTCCATTTCGAGCTTCCCGACGAGCTGATCGCCCGCTACCCCTCCGAGCAGCGCACCGATTGCCGGCTGCTGTGCGTGGAGGGCGAGAGCGGTGAGCTGACCCACCGCCGCTTCCCGGACCTGCTCGAGCTGCTCGAGCCCGGCGACCTGCTGGTGTTCAACGACACCCGGGTGATCCCGGCTCGCCTGCACGGCCACAAGGCCAGTGGGGGCAAGGTGGAGATGCTGCTCGAGCGCCCGCTGGATGCCCATCGCGGCCTGGCCCACCTGCGCTCGAGCAAGTCGCCCAAACCCGGCACCGAGCTCGTTTTCGAGGGCGGCATCCGCGCCGTGGTGGAGGGGCGCCGCGAGGCGCTGTTCGAGCTGCGCTTCCTCGGCGAGACGCCCCTGGTCGAGCTGCTGGAGCGCCACGGCCATATGCCGCTGCCCCCCTACATCGACCGCGAGGACGAGCTGGCCGATCGCGAGCGCTACCAGACCGTCTACGCCCGCCGCGAGGGCGCGGTGGCCGCGCCCACTGCCGGGCTGCACTTCGACGAGCCGCTGCTCGAGGCGCTTGCCGAGAAGGGCGTGGAGCGCGCCTTCGTCACCCTGCACGTGGGCGCCGGCACCTTCCAGCCGGTGCGCGCCGACGACATCCGCGAGCACGTCATGCACAGCGAGTGGCTGGAGGTGGACGAGACGGCGTGCGAGAAGGTGCGCGCCGCCCGCGCCGCCGGGCGCCGGGTGATCGCCGTGGGCACCACCAGCGTGCGCTGCCTGGAGAGCGCCAGCGACGCGCACGGCGAGATCGCCCCCTACCGCGGCGAGACCGATATCTTCATCTATCCCGGCTACCGGTGGCGCTGCGTGGACGCCCTGATCACCAACTTCCACCTGCCGGAATCCACCCTGCTGATGCTGGTGGCCTCCTTCGCCGGCTTCGAGACCACCCTCTCGGCCTACCGCGAGGCGGTGGCCGAACGCTACGCCTTCTTCAGCTATGGCGATGCGATGTTCCTCACCCGCCAGCCTTCCTGACCCGCAAGGGGCACCGAGATCGATCATGCGTAACGACTGCTTCATGACCTTCGAGCGCCTGGCCAGCGACGGCCGGGCACGCCGTGGCCGCCTCACCTTCCCCCGCGGAACGGTGGAAACCCCCGCCTTCATGCCAGTGGGCACCTACGGCACCGTCAAGGGCATGACCCCGGCCTCCGTGGAGGAGATCGGCGCCGAGATCATCCTCGGCAACACCTTCCACCTGTGGCTGCGCCCGGGCATGGAGGTGATCGAGGCCCACGGCGACCTTCATGACTTTGCCCAGTGGGACAGGCCGATCCTCACCGACTCCGGCGGCTTCCAGGTCTTCTCGCTGGGCGCCATGCGCAAGATCACCGAGCAGGGCGTGCACTTCCGCTCGCCGGTGGACGGCGCCAAGGTGTTCATGGGCCCCGAGGAGTCCATGGCGGTGCAGCGTTCGCTTGGCTCCGATGTGGTGATGATCTTCGACGAGTGCACCCCCTACCCGGCCACCGAGAAGGAGGCGCGACTCTCCATGGAGCGCTCGCTGCGCTGGGCAGGCCGCTCCCGGGAGGCCCACGGCGACTCGCCCTCGGCGCTGTTCGGCATCGTCCAGGGCGGGATGTATCCCGAGCTGCGCGAGCGCTCCCTGAAGGGGCTCATGGAGATCGGCTTCGATGGCCTGGCCATCGGCGGCCTCTCGGTGGGCGAGCCCAAGGAGGAGATGATCAAGGTCCTCGACTACCTGCCCACCTGGATGCCGGAGGACACCCCCCGCTACCTGATGGGGGTGGGCAAGCCCGAGGACCTGGTGGAGGGGGTGCGCCGCGGCATCGACATGTTCGACTGCGTAATGCCGACCCGCAACGCGAGGAACGGCCACCTCTTCACCGCCGAGGGCACGGTGAAGATCCGCAACGCCAAGCACCGCCACGACACCGCCCCGCTGGAGGCGGAGTGCGACTGCTACACCTGTCGGCACTTCTCCAGGGCCTACCTGCACCACCTGGATCGCTGCGGCGAGATGCTCGGCTCGATGCTCAATACCATCCACAACCTGCGCCACTATCAGCGCCTGATGGCCGGTTTGCGCGGTGCCATCGAAGCGGGTACATTGGCCAACTTCGTGGAAGGCTTCTATGCCCGGCGCGGCCTGCCGGTGCCTCCCGCCCCCTAACTGATCCGTGCGCGGTGCCGCCCCCGGCGGTCCGGCATCGCGCCAGGGCGCCCGACGCGGCGTCCCACCCCCTTACTCATAACCAGGAGACTCCCACCCATGCTGGACTTCTTCATCGCGCCGGCCTACGCCCAGGACGCCCCCGCCGGCGGCGGCATCGCCCAGATCGTCATGCTGGTCGGCTTCGTGGCCATCTTCTACTTCCTGCTGTGGCGCCCCCAGGCCAAGCGTGCCAAGCAGCACAAGCAGCTGATCGCCGGCCTCTCCAAGGGTGACGAGATCGTCATCGGCGGCGGCATGCTGGGTCGCATCACCAAGGTCAGCGACGACAGCGAGTTCCTGACCATGCAGATCGCCGAGGGTACCGAGGTCAACGTGCAGAAGAACGCCGTGGCCGCGGTGCTGCCCAAGGGCACCCTCAAGTCCATCTGACCCGCGGCCAACCCGGCCTCGCCAGCACCACGCGGCAGGCCGACCCACGACCGCCGCCGGCCTCGCCGGGGGCGGTCGTGGCGTGATCGCGCCAGCTCCCCTTCGTCAGCAACCTGGGACGAGCCCGCATGCTCAACCGTTACCCCCTGTGGAAGTACCTGCTGATCCTCATCGTGCTGCTCGTCGGCCTGGTCTACTCGCTGCCCAACCTCTTCCCCGAGGACCCGGCGATCCAGATCAGCAGCGAGCGCGGTGACGCCACCGTCGACGAGCGCCAGCTCGAGCGCATCCGCGGCGCGCTCACCGAGGCCGGCATCGACATCAAGGCCGTGGAGCGCAGCGAGACCAGCACCCTGCTACGCCTGGAGACCCCCGATGCCCAGCTGGCCGCCCGCGACCGCGTCGCCGCGATGCTCGGCGACGACTACGTGGTGGCCCTGAACCTCGCCGAGTCGACCCCCGAGTGGCTGCAGGCCCTCTCCGCCTCGCCCATGACCCTGGGCCTCGACCTGCGTGGCGGCGTGCACTTCCTGCTCGAGGTGGACATGGACGCCGCCGTGAGCAAGCGCCTGGAGGTCAACGCCAGCGCCATCCGCGAGCTGCTGCGCGACGAGCGCATCCGCTACCGCGACACCGACATCGACGGGCGCACCCTGACGCTGACCTTCACCGACGCCGAGGATCGCGACGCCGCCCGCCGCCTGATCAGCCGCGAGTTCCCCGACTTCCAGTACCAGAACCTGGGCGACGGCCGCGGCGCCGAGCTGGCCATGACCCTCACCGACCAGGCGGTCGACGAGATCCAGGACTACGCCATCAACCAGAACCTCACCACCCTGCGCAACCGGGTGAACGAGCTGGGCGTGGCGGAGCCGCTGGTGCAGCGCCAGGGGCCGGACCGCATCGTGGTGGAACTGCCCGGCGTGCAGGACACCGCCGAGGCCAAGCGCATTGTCGGCGCCACCGCCAACCTGGAGTTCCGCCTCGAGGCGCGCCCCGACACCCCGGAGAGCGAGATCGAGACGCTGCCGTTCCGCAACACCCCCTCGCGCTACGCCGACCTGATGCGCGACGTGATCATCACCGGCGACCAGGTCTCCAACGCCAGCCGCAGCTTCGACGAGAACGGCCGCCCCCAGGTCAACATCAACCTGGACGGCACCGGCGGCACCCTGATGAACCGCGCCACCCGCACCAACATCGGCCGCAACATGGCGGTCATCTACATCGAGCACAAGACCCGCGACCGGGTGGAGACGGTGGACGGCGAGGAGACCATCGTCCGCGAGCCCTACACCGAGCGCGGCATCATCAGCCTGGCCACCATCCAGAGCGCGCTGGGCAACAGCTTCCGCATCACCGGCCTGGACTCCCCCACCGAGGCCGCCGAACTGGCCCTGCTACTGCGCTCCGGCTCGCTCGCCGCGCCCATCTACTTCGCCCAGGAGCGCACCATCGGCCCGAGCCTGGGGGCCGAGAACATCGAGCGCGGGGTGATGTCGGTGCAGATCGGCCTGCTGCTGGTGGTGCTGTTCATGCTGATCCGCTACAAGGTGTTCGGCATCTTCGCCAACGTCGCCCTGGCGCTCAACCTGACCCTGCTGGTGGCGGCCATGTCGCTGCTGGGTGCCACCCTCACGCTGCCCGGCATCGCCGGCATCGTGCTGACGCTGGGCATGGCGGTGGACGCCAACGTGCTGATCTTCGAGCGCATCCGCGAGGAGCTGCGCACCGGACTCTCGGTGCAGCAGGCGATTCACGCCGGCTACGAGCGCGCCTTCAGCTCCATCGTCGACGCCAACATCACCACCCTGCTGGTGGCGGTGATCCTGTTCTCGATCGGCACCGGGCCGGTCAAGGGCTTCGCCGTGACCCTGTCGCTGGGGATCCTCACCTCGCTGTTCACCGCCCTGCTGGTGACCCGCGCCATGGTGAACCTCGTCTACGGCGGCAAGCCGGTCAAGAAGCTCTGGATATAAGAGGTGAGCATGAAAAGCCTGGCCAATCGACAGCTCGACTTCATGGGCAAGCGCAAGGTCGCCTTCGTGGTCTCCGGCCTGCTGATCCTGGCGTCGATCGCCTCGCTGCTGTTCCAGCAGCTCAGCCTGGGGCTGGACTTCACCGGCGGCACCCTGGTGGAGGTGCGCTACGCCGTGGCGCCCTCTCTGGACGCCGTGCGCCAGACCCTGGAGGCCGCCGGATTCCGTGACGTCTCGGTGCAGACCTTCGGCGCCGCCAACGAGGTGCTGATCCGCCTGCAGCAGGCCTTCGACGCCGACGTCGGCGACCGCGTGGTGGAGCTGCTGCGCCGCGGCGGCGAGGAGGTCACCCTGGTGCGCGCCGAGTTCGTCGGCGCCCAGGTGGGTGACCAGCTGCGCGACCAGTCCGGCCTCGGCCTGCTGGTGGCGCTGGGCATCGTGATGCTCTACGTCGCCTTCCGCTTCCAGTACAAGTTCGCCATCGGCGCGCTGCTGGCGCTGCTGCACGACGTGATCATCGTGGTGGGCATCTTCTCGCTGTTCCAGATCGAGTTCGACCTGACGGTGCTGGCCGCGGTGCTGGCGGTGATCGGCTACTCGCTCAACGACACCATCGTGGTCTACGACCGCATCCGCGAGAATATCCGCAAGTCGCGCATCGACGACATGGCGGCGATCTTCAACGAGTCGCTCAACCAGACCCTGTCGCGCACCCTGGCCACCTCCGGTACCACCCTGCTGGTGCTGGTGGCGCTGCTGGCGCTGGGCGGTGACATGATCGAGGGCTTCGCCATCGCCCTGATCCTCGGCGTGGTGGTGGGCACCTACTCTTCCATCTATATATCAGGCGCCCTGCTGCTGCCGCTGGGACTCAACCGCGAGGACCTGATTCCGGCGAGGAAGGAGGACCCCGAGGCCGAGGAGCTGCCCTGAGCGGCAGGCCTGCCGGGCCGAAAGGGAGCGCCCCCGCCGAGCCATCGGCGGGGGCGCTGTCGTTTCAGGTGCCCGATTGCCTGGGGCTCAGTTGGCCTGGCGCCAGCCACCCAGCACCCGCTGGTCGGGGCCGAAGAACACCAGCCGATCGTGGTCGATCAGGTAGCGGTAGGCGGTCTCCAGCATCCCGGTGACGCGGGCGGCGTCTTCCAGCTGCGGGCAGCCGCGCCGGGTGGTGGAAAGCTCGCTGACCTCGATGCGCTGGTTGTCGCCGAGGTGCACCCGGCCACGCATCTCGTTGCAGCCGTCGCTGCCCACCAGGCGACCATCGCGGTCGATCTCGAACCAGGGGGTCTCTGGCATCGAGAGCCTCTCGCTGGTGCCCACCAGCAGCAGGTTCCAGCGCTGTTCCACCAGCGGCCCCTCCAGGCCGCCGGAAGAGTCCTCGCTGGGAGCCGGGGAGCGACTTCCGCAGGCGGCCAGCAGGGCGGCGGCAGCCAGCACCAGCAGCGGGCGGGCCTTGCGCAGTCGCAGTGGTGTTGCCCTTACCATGTGCCGGTGTTCTCCATGGAGGCCCAGGGTTCGCGGGGCGGCTGTGCCTCGCCCTTCTGCAGGAGCTCCACGGAGATGCCGTCGGGGCTCCTGACGAAGGCCATGTGGCCGTCACGGGGCGGCCGGTTGATGGTCACCCCGGCGTTCTGCAGCTTCTCGCACAGGGTGTAGATGTCCTCCACCCGGTAGGCCAGGTGGCCGAAGTTGCGCCCGCCGGTGTACTCCTCGGGGTCCCAGTTCCAGGTCAGCTCGAGCTCCGGGGCCTGGAGCTCCGCGGAGCGCCCCTCGTCGTCGGGGGCGGCGAGGAAGACCAGGGTGAAGCGCCCCTTGTCGTTCTCCTTGCGGCGGACCTCGCGAAGGCCCAGCAGGTCGCAGTAGAAGTGCAGCGAGGCGTCCAGGTCGCTGACGCGCACCATGGTGTGCAGGTACTGCATATCGAACTCCCTGTCGTGTGGCATGAATCGTGTAGCGTGACGGGCAGTGTAAACCCGCAGAGGAGGGAAACGGAATGGCCAGGGAGATCCCCGCATGAGCGACTACTGTGACCTGGCCCCGGGGCATCCGTTTCATGGCCCCTACCATGACCACGAGTACGGCTTCCCGGTCGCGGGCGACGAGGCCCTGTTCGAGCGACTGGCCCTCGAGATCAACCAGGCGGGGCTCTCCTGGCTCACCGTGCTCAAGAAGCGCGAGGCCTTCCGGCGCGCCTTCGAGGGCTTCGATATCGACCGGGTGGCCGCCTACGGCGAGGCCGAGCGCGCCCGTCTGCTCGCCGACCCCGGCATCATCCGCAATCGTCTGAAGGTCGAGGCGGTGATCCACAACGCCGGTGTGCTCCAGACCCTGCGCGACGCCCACGGCAGCTTCCGCGGCTGGCTCGACCATCACCATCCTCTGCCCCACGCCGACTGGGTCAGGCTCTTCAAGCGCACCTTCAAGTTCACCGGACCGGAGATCGTCGGCGAGTTCCTGATGAGCACCGGCTACCTGCCCGGCGCCCACCGCGACGACTGCCCGGTGCAGGCGCGCATCCTCGCCGCCTCGCCGCCCTGGACACGCCGCTGATGCCGCCAGCCGGGCGGCCGGGGGAACCCTCGCCGCCGTCAGGCATCCCAGATCAGACCCCGACCACGAGGACACCTCGACCATGGATTCCCTGACCCAGGCGGCGCTGGGCGCCGCGGTGGGGGGCGCCGTGCTCGGCCGCCGCCTGGGCCGCAAGGCCGTGCTGATCGGCGCCGCGCTCGGCACCCTCCCCGACCTCGACGTGGTGATCGACTACGGCGACGCCGTGGCCAACGTCACCGAGCATCGCGGCTTCTCCCACTCGCTGTTCGTGCTGACGGGGCTGGCCGCGCTGCTCACCCTGCTGGCGAGGCGCCTCGCCCCGGCCCGGGACATCACCGCGGGGCGCTGGGCGACCTTCTTCGGCCTCTGCCTGCTCACCCACCCGCTGCTCGACGCCCTGACCACCTACGGCACCCAGATCTGGTGGCCGCTGGACGTGCGCCCCGCCGCCTACCCCATCGTCTTCATCATCGACCCGCTGGTCACGCTGCCGCTGCTGGTGGGGATCGGGGTGGCCCTGGTCACCGGCAACGGCCAGCGCGCCCCGGCCCGGGGGCTGGCGCTGGCGGGCGCCTACCTGGTGCTGGCCTTCGGCGCCAAGCAGCTGGTGGAGGCGCGTCTCGAACCGGTGCTGGCCGAGCGCGGCCTCGAGGCGAGCCCGCGACTGCTCCAGCCCACCCCCTTCAACATCCTGCTGTGGCGGGCCACGGTGGTGGCGGGTGACGACCACCACGAGCTGCTGGTGGGCGTGCTGGACGGCGACATCCCGCCAACGGTGGAGACCTACCGCCGCGGCGCCGAGCTCGAGGCGGCGGCACTGGAAACCGATCGCGGCCGGCGCCTGGCGTGGTTCGCCGGCCCCTTCCTGCGCTACGAGAGCCGTGAGATCGACGGCCGGGAGACCCTGGTGGCCACCGACCTGCGCCTGGGCTTCCCGGGATTCCACCCCTTCGCCTTCGACCTGGCGATCCGCGACGGGGAGGCATGGCGGCCGGTGGCGACCTCCCGCCAGCTCCCGGCGCCGTCCCGCGGCAACCGCGAGGCGCTGACGCGCCTCGCCGGGCGCATCCTGACCCCGAGCCCGGCACTGTGCACCAGCGACTTCGTCGCCGCCGGCTGGCTGCGGGAGGCGCCCGAGGGCTGCTGAGCCAGCACCGGGCAACACAAGCAACGGGGCGGCAACGGGGCGGCTCATGGGCCGCCCCGCTGCGTTGCCGTGGCTCGGCTGGTGTCGCCTTACAGGCGCTCCACCAGGCCATCGATGGCCTGGCGGGCCTCCTTGAGCGCCGCCTCGCGATGCGACTCGCCCATGTTGAGCCCCTCGGCGAAGACGGTGTCCACCTCGGTGATCCCCATCATGCCCAGCATCAGCTTGAGGTGAGGGGTCTGGGTGTCCTTCTCGGTGCCGGCGTACTGGCCGCCACGGGCCGCCAGGATCACCGCGCGCTTGCCCTCCACCAGGCCCTGGGGGCCGTTCTCGGTGTAGCGGAAGGTCTCGCCGGCACGCATCACCCGGTCGAACCACGCCTTGAGCTGGCTGGGGATCCCCAGGTTGTACATCGGCACCCCCAGCACCACGACGTCGTGGCCGCGCAGCTCGGCGAGCAGGACGTCGGAGCGGGCGGCCAGCGCGCGCTGCTCGTCGCTGCGCTCCTCGGCCGCCACCTGCCAGCTGCCCAGCTCGGCCAGCCCCAGGTGCGGCAGCTCCTCGGCCACCAGGTCGCGATGGGTGACCTCGACGCCGTCACGGGACGCGGCGCGGGCGATGAAGTGCTCGGCCAGCCCCTTGGACTGGCCGTTCTCGGCGAGGATGGAAGCGGTAAGCACGAGGACACGAGTGGTCATGGCGACCTCCTTGGATCAGACATGGAAGGATGATCGCCATGATAGTTGGATTATTTGCCAAGAAAAGCGCAAATATCCGCCTTCAATATTCGATAAAAACGAAAATCAGGGCGCAATCCCCTGGCCACAGCCCCGATACTGCTCCCCGTCGACGCTGAGGGTCACCCGCGCCGGGAAGGGCTCGCCGCTCATGTCGTCGAGGCAGGCGCCGGCCTCGATGCGCAGCGTGAAGGGGGTGTCGCCGCGCCCGCTGGCCAGGATCACCCGCCCTGCCTCGTTGTCGAGGGTCGTCACCCGATAGGGCAGGGTCTGCTCGCGGCTGCCGTAGTCGAGGGTCAGGGTAACCTCGGGCCGGTCGTGGGCGAGGCTCGCCATCCAGCCCGGCTCGTTGCCCCGGGCGTGGAACATCACCCCGGGGCGCTGCTCGCGGGTCAGCGCCTGGCGGCGCAGGCGGGCCTGGCACTCCAGCCGTCCGCGAGGCGACTCGACCACGGCCCCCTCCCCCTTGTTCCAGAAGCTCAGCTCGCCCTGCTCGAAGCGCGCCCCGCTGGCCACCACGGCGGGGGTCAGCCGCCAGGCGCCGTGGGCCGACCACAGCCGCAGCTCCTCCTCGCCGGCGGCGGTAACCAGCGCCTGGTCCGGGGTGCAACGCCAGGCGGTGAAGGCCTCCGCCTCGCCGGGGAAGAGGGTCGAGGGCAGCAGCGGGGCCTGGCCGGTCGGGGTGATCGGCGCGGGGGCGCTGGCACAGCCCCCCAGCAGCAGGGTGGCGCCGAACAGGACGGGGGCGAGCGGGCGGGACATGGCGACTCCTTGCATGAGCGGGTTCCGATGGCCCCGAGCATAGCAGCTCCCGCCGCCCGCCGGCGCCACCCGGCCATGTCACCCAGGGCAATCGCAGTTAGTCATGCGGCGATAGCGAAAGGCGCCGGGGACAGGTCGTGGAGGGGGTCCTATGCCAGGGAAGGCATCGGTAGCGCCCAGGGAGGGGTTCACAGCGCCCCCTCGAAGGCCTGTCGCCGGGAGAGCCTTGAGCGGTGCTTCCCTCTGCGATAGCCCCGCATGGCTGCAGGCACGCTCAGCCGAAGCGTCGCCGCAGCTCGCGCGCGGCCGCCACCATGTTGGCCAGCGCCGGTTCCACCTCCTCCCAGCGACGCGTCTTGAGGCCGCAGTCGGGGTTGACCCACAGCCGTTCGGCGGGGATGCGCTCGGCCGCCCGCGCCAGCAGCCTCACCATCGCGTCGACCTCGGGCACATTGGGTGAGTGGATGTCGTAGACGCCGGGGCCGATCTCGTTGGGGTAGGCGAAGTCGCGGAAGGCGTCGAGCAGCTCCATGTCCGAGCGCGAGGTCTCGATGGTGATGACGTCGGCATCCAGGGCGGCGATCGCCTCGATGATGTCGTTGAACTCCGAATAGCACATGTGGGTGTGGATCTGGGTCGCGTCGCCCACCCCCGAGGCGGCCAGGCGGAAGCAGGCGACCGCCCAGTCGAGGTAGCCGGCCCACTCGCTGCGCCGCAGCGGCAACCCCTCGCGCAAGGCCGGCTCGTCGATCTGGATGGCGCGGATGCCGGCGGCCTCGAGGTCGGCCACCTCGTCACGCAGGGCCAGGGCGATCTGGCGGCAGGTGGTCTCGCGGGGCTGGTCGTCGCGCACGAAGGCCCACTGCAGCAGGGTCACGGGGCCGGTCAACATGCCCTTCATGGGGCGCTCGGTCAGCGACTGGGCATACTCGCTCCAGCGCACCGTCATCGGCCCCGGCCGGCTGACGTCACCGACGATCACCGGCGGCTTGACGCAGCGCGAGCCGTAGCTCTGCACCCAGCCGAAGCGGGTGAAGGCGTAGCCGTCGAGCCGCTCGCCGAAGTACTCCACCATGTCGTTGCGCTCCGCCTCGCCGTGCACCGGCATGTCGAGACCCAGCGCCTCCTGGCGCGCCACGGCGTGGGCGATCTCCTCCTCCATGCGCGCCTCGTAGGCGTCGCGGTCGAGCTCGCCGGCCTTGAAGGCGCGCCGCGCCCCGCGGATGGCGTCGGTCTGGGGGAAGGAGCCGATGGTCGTGGTGGGAAAGAGCGGCAGGTCCAGGGCCCGGCGCTGGGCCAGGGCCCGCCGCGGGTAGGGGCTGGCGCGCTCGTGGTCCGTCGGCTCCACCCCGGCCAGGCGGTCGGCCACCTCGGGACGGTGCAGGCGGGTCGAGTCGCGGCGGGCCTGCAGGGCCGCGGTGGCATCCGCCAGCCGCTCGTGGTCGACCGCGGTGGCGCGGCCGTCGAGCAGGCGCGCCAGGGTCACCGTCTCGTCGAGCTTCTGGCGGGCGAAGGCGAGCCAGCGCCTGAGCTCGGGATCCAGTTCGGTCTCCCGCGCCAGATCCACCGGCACGTGCAGCAGCGAGCATGAAGGGGCGATCCACAGCCGCTCGCCGAGGCGCAGGCGCGCCGCGGCCAGGCGTTCGCGCCACAGGGCCAGGTCGGCGCGCCATACGTTGCGCCCGTCGATCGCCCCCACCGAGAGCACCTTGTAGGCGGGCAGGCGGTCGAGCACGGCCTCGAGCTCGCCGGGGGCACGCACGGCATCCACGTGCAGCCCGTCGGTGGGCAGCGAGGCGGCCAGCCCAAGGTTGTCGCCAAGGCCACCGAAGTAGCTGGCCAGCAGCAACTTCACCGGAGCGCGGGCAAGCACGCTGTAGGCGGCCTCATAGGCCTGCCGCCAGGCGGGCGGCAGCTCCTGCACCAGCGCCGGCTCGTCGAGCTGTACCCAGGCCACCCCCTGGGCCGCCAGGCGGGCGAGGAGCTCGCCGTAGACCGGCAGCAGGGCGTCCAGCAACGAGAGCCGGTCGAAGGGGACCTCGCCCTTCTCCTTGCCGAGCCACAGCCAGGTCAGCGGGCCGAGCAGGGTGACCTTGACCGGATGGCCGGCGGCCAGCGCCTCGTCCACCTGGTCGAACAGGCGCGTCGAGGCCAGGCGGAAGGCCTGGCCCGCGTGCAGCTCCGGCACCAGGTAGTGGTAGTTGGTATCGAAGTACTTGGTCATCTCGCAGGCCGCGGCAGGTGCCCCCGAGGGGGCCCGGCCCCGAGCCATGCGGAAGGCGGTGTCCAGATCCACCTCGCCGGCGGCCACCTCGGCCTCGGCGGCGAAGCGTGGCGGCACCGCCCCGAGGGTGACCGAAAGGTCGAGCACCTGGTCGTAGAAGGCGAAGTCGCCCACCGTCACCAGGTCAAGCCCCGCCTCGCGCTGGGCGTCCCAGTGGCGGGCGCGCAGCTGGCGGCCCACCGCCTCCAGCCCCTCGCGGTCGAGCTCGCCGCGCCAGTAGGCCTCCACGGCGTGCTTCAGCTCGCGGTCGGCGCCGATGCGCGGATAGCCCGAAACATGAGCCAACGTCATGATTAACTCCTTTGTGCATGAACGATTCGGGGGAGTCTGGCTGGCCAAAGGGAGTGAATCAAACTAAACTTCCTAATCTTAAAAATGAAAGCGACTCACCCATGCTCGAGCTGCGACACCTCCGTACCCTGATCGCCCTGCGCGACGCCGGCTCCCTGGTGGAGGCGGCGGAGCGGGTGCACCTGACCCAGTCCGCCCTCTCCCACCAGATCAAGGACCTGGAGGAGCGCCTGGGCAGCCCGCTGTTCGTGCGCAAGACCCGGCCGGTGGAGTTCACCCGCGCCGGCCAGCGGCTGCTGACCCTGGCCGAGCAGGTGCTGCCCCTGGTGCGCATGGCCGAGCGCGACCTGGCGCGCCTGGCCGGCAACGAGCAGGGGCGTCTGCACATGGCGATCGAGTGCCACAGCTGCTTCCAGTGGCTGATGCCCACGGTGGATCACTTCCGCGACCACTGGCCGGAGGTGGAGATCGACATCCCCGGCGGCCACCACTTCGACCCGCTGCCGGCGCTGGCCCGCGAGCAGCTCGACCTGGTGATCACCGCCGATCCCCAGCCGTTGCCGGGGGTGCACTACGAGCCGCTGTTCCGCTACGAGGGGCTCTTGGCGGTGGCACGCCAGCACCCGCTGGCCGGCAAGCCCTTCGTCACTCCCGAGGAACTGGCCGAGGAGACCCTGATCACCTACCCGGTGGAGCACTCGCGGCTGGATGTCTTCACCCAGTTCCTCGACCCGGCGGGGGTCAGGCCCCGGGAGGTGCGTACCGCCGAGCTGACCATCATGATGATGCAGCTGGTGGCCAGCGGGCGCGGCGTCTGCGCGCTGCCCAACTGGGCGCTGACCGAGTACCTGGAGCGCGACTACGTCAAGGCGGTGGCGCTGGGGGAGAAGGGAGTATGGAGCACGCTGTTCGCGGCGATCCGCGAGGAGACCCGCAGCGCCCCCTGGATGGAGGACTTCCTGCGCACCGCCCGAGAGACCTCCTTCGCGGTGCTGGACGGCATCAGGCCGGCGTGAGGGGGGCGCTGCCGCCCCGCCGCGGCAGCAACAGGGTGAAGCGGGCCCCGCCGAGCTCAGGGCTGTCGTCCACCCCCACGCTGCCGCCGTGCCAGCTCATCACCTTCTGCACGATGGAGAGCCCCAGGCCGTAGCCGCCGGAGCTGCGGGTGCGGCTGTCGTCCAGGCGGGCGAAGGGCTTGAAGACGGTCTGGCGATCGGCCACCGGCACCCCGGGACCATCGTCCTCCACGTCGATGCGCACCAGGGCGAGCTCCTCCCTGACGCGGATCCTCACCCGCGAGCGGGCGTGGCGGCAGGCGTTGGCCACCAGGTTCTGCACGGCACGCTGCAGGTAGCGCGGTTCGGCCAGCGCCTCCACCTGGCTGCCCTCGGCCAGGCTCAGGGTGAGCTGCGGGTGGAGCGGGCTGAGCGCCTCGATGACTCGGCGTGCCAGGTCGCGACAGTCGACCTGCTCGGCGTTCATCTCGCGGCCGTCGACCGCCTCGCTGCCCAGCCGGGCATAGGTCAGGATCTCGTCGATCAGGCCGTCGAGCTCCTCGATATCGGCGTCGACCCCCTGCAGCTGCCGGCGCACCCCCGGGTCCGTGGTCATGTCCTCGACCATCTGCACCGCGAAGCGGATGCGTGCCACCGGGGTGCGCAGCTCGTGGGAGACGGCGCGGATCATGTCCTGCTGGGCGCGCAGCAGCGACTGCACCTGGGCCGCCATGCCGTTGAGCGCCATGCCCAGGCGCCCCACGAAGTCGGCGCTCTCCACCTTGACCCGGGTGTCCAGGCGCCCGGCGGCGATCCGCGAGGCGGCCTGCTCCAGGCGCACCATGCGCGCCTCCACCCCGCGCACGATCAGGTAGATGGTCACCCCCAGCACCGCCAGCAGCACCAGGACCAGCAGCAGCTGCAGCGAGCCGGGCATCGGCTCGAAGGCGGAGACCGGCCCCACCACCAGCCAGCTGGCGTCGCCGCTGCGCTCGCGCAGCGCCAGGTAGATGGCCACCGACCAGCGCCCGGGCAGCAGCTGGATCACCACCTCGCCGTTGGAGAGGCGCCGCAGCTGGTGGTCGTCGAGCCCGGTGGGGGGCGCCTCCTGCAGGCGGATCGGCAGGCGCCCCTCCGCCAGGCGCTCGAGCCGGGCCTGGCGGGCCTCGGCGGGCACGCCCGCCAGCCACTCGCCGAGCAGCTCGGTCAGCCCGCGCAGCTGGTGCTCGCTGAGGTTGGTGAGCTCGACCCGCAGCAGCCGTTCGCCGCCGGGCAGCAGCGACTGCAGCCGCCAGCCGGTCTCCTCGCGAGGCTCGACCAGCACCCGTCCCCGCTCCAGGCGCAGGCGGGCGAAGTAGCCCGGTGCCGCCTCGTCCAGCGCCAGCACGCCGGCGGTCATGTCCAGGCGTCGGCTCTGGGCATCCAGCCAGTCGTCGTGGGCGCTGGCAGGCAGGGTGGCGAGGCGCGCGGCGAGCAGCCGCATGGGCGCCTCGGCGAGCTGCTCGCGGTGCGCCTCGCGGCGCACCTGGTCGACCAGCGCCAGGCCCAGCAGGGCCAGGCCGAAGGTCAGCAGCAGGGCCAGCGCCAGCAGCAGGTAGACGCGCAGGAAGGTGCTGTCGGCGAGGACCCGACGCATGGTTCAGCCGTCCTTGACGAAGAGGTAGCCCTTGCTGCGCACCGTCTTGATGCGGTGCGGCTGGTTGGGGTCGTCGCCGATCTTGGGGCGGATGCGCGACACGCGCACGTCGATGGAGCGGTCCTGGCCGTCGTACTTGATGCCGCGCAGCTGGGAGAAGATCTCCTCGCGGGTCAGCACCCGGCCGGCGTTGCTGGCCAGCAGCCAGAGCAGGTCGAACTCGGCGCTGGTGAGCTCGATGCGCTCGCCGGCCAGCCACGCCTCGCGGGTGGCGTTGTCGATCTCCAGGGTGTCGAAGGTGAGGCGGGTCTCGCCGCTGCCCTCGCCGATCTCGGCGCGGCGCAGCAGGGCGCGCATGCGCGCCAGCAGCACCCGCGGCTGCACCGGCTTGGCCACGTAGTCGTCGGCGCCCATCTCCAGGCCCAGCACCTGGTCCATGTCGTCGGTACGCGCGGTGAGCATCAGGATCGGCCCGGGATAGTCGTCGCGCACCCGGCGGCAGATCGACAGGCCATCCTCGCCCGGCAGCATCAGGTCGAGGATCACCAGGTCGGGCTGCAGGGAGAGGATCCGCTCGACCCCGCGGGCGCCATCGGCCTCCAGGGTCACCCGGAAGCCATTGGCCTCCAGGTAGTCCCGGGTCAGCTCGGCCAGGCGCTGGTCGTCCTCGATGATCAGCACGTGGTCCTGATCATGGGGCAGCAGGCTATCGTCCATCCTCGCGTCGTCTCCCTGGGTCGGTGGAAGGCGCACCCTGCGGTGCACCGCCATTTCCTGAAGGATACCCGAAAACGCGGCCGCCGCCTGCCCGTCGGTGTCCGGCGACAGCGTGCTCCCCGGGATAACCCCGGGGATAGCCCCGGGAATAGCCCGGCGGAGGTATTGTCGGACCCGGGACGCCGCGCCACACTGATGGTGTGCCTCGCCGTCGCGAGGCGTGGCAGTGGAGGTCCCCGCATGGAGAAGAGTGTCATCACCCGCGTCTACGTTCCCACCCACGTGCGCACCGGCCCGGACAGCGAGCGCGTGATCGTTCCCGGCCACTACCGGGCGCTTGACAGGCGCCGTTGAGCGCCATGCGCCAGCCCATCGTCGGCTACCACCGTGACGAGGAGGGGCACTGGGTGGCCGAGCTCGCCTGCGGCCATAACCAGCACGTGCGCCACCAGCCGCCCTGGGTCGAGCGCCCCTGGGTGACCAGCGAGGCGGGGCGACGCTCGCGCCTGGGCCTGGAACTTCGGTGCGTGAAGTGCGACCGCGGCGAGCCCCGCGACAATCCACTCCCCTGAACGCCTTCGGGCCACCCGAGGGTGGCCCGAAGGCTGGTCCGACGGCTCACGCCGGGGGCATCGCTACCCCTTGGGACCGAACAGAAACCACACGATCAGCCCCAACAGCGGGAAGAACAGCAGCACCAGGATCCAGATCAGCTTGGCCAGGCCACCGGCCGAGCTCTTGGCCACCTTGACGATGGCCCAGATCACGATGATCAGCCAGATCAGGCCGAGCAGCCCGGTCACTTCGATACCCATCCTGCACCTCCTTGTTGCCGTTTGCCTCGAATGCCTTGCCCCTCCATAGGTAGCACAGCCCCCGGCGGCGAACCAACCGTCTCCCGACCGCGACAGGCCTCGCTCACCCTAGCGGCGTCGGTTCGATGGCCGGCTCGCCCCACCACCCCGGCAGCTGCCGGCGCACCTCGGGGCGGGCGAAGCGGTCGTCCAGCAGCAGCAGGGTGCCGCGGTCCTCGGGCCCGCGGATCACGCGGCCGGCGGCCTGTACCACCTTGACCAGCCCCGGCACCCGGTAGGCGTACTCGTCGCCGCGCCCGAAGCGTGCCTGCAGGCGCGCCTTGAGCACCTCGTTGACCGGGTCGGCCGGCGGCAGCCCCAGGGTGGCGACGAAGGCCCCCACCAGCCGCTCGCCGGGGAGGTCGATCCCCTCGCCGAAGGCGCCGCCGAGCACCGCGAAGCCGATGCCGCGGCCATCCTCGGTGAAGCGGGCCAGGAAGGCGTCGCGCTCGGGCTCGGCCATGCCGCGATGCTGGGCCCAGGCCGGGATCCCGGGATGACTGGCGGTGAAGCGGGCGAACGCCGCCTCCAGGTAGACGAAGCTGCTGAAGAAGGCCAGGTAGAGGCCGGGGCGGCGCGCGTACTGGGCGGCGATCGCCTCGCCGATGGGCGAAAGCGACGCCTCGCGGTCGCGCAGCCGGGTGGAGAGGTCGGCGCGGATGCGCAGCTCGAGTTGGTCGGCGGCGAAGGGGGACGGCATCTCGCGCCAGACGCTGTCGGTGGGCAGCCCCAACAGGTCGCGCTGGTAGTCCGGCGGCCCCAGGGTGGCGGAGAACAGCACCGTGCTGTGGGCCGCGGCGAAGCGCGGGGCCAGGAAGTCCGCCGGGATCAGGTTGCGCAGCGCCAGCCGCGCCCTGCCCCGCCCCTCGCGGGTCAGCTCGCACAGGCTATGGTCGCCGAAGCGCTCCGCCAGGCGCGTGAAGGCCAGGGTCTCGAACAGCAGCTCCTGCCACTCGACGCCGAGCTCCGGGCGCTCGCCCAGCGCCTCGGTGAGCGCCCCGGCGAGCCCCTGCAGCACGCCGGGAAGGCCCTCGGGCAGCACCTCCAGCCGCCGCCAGGCGGGGCGCCCCGGCGCGCCGGACTCGCCAAGCCCCGCCTCGCGCACCAGGGCCTGCCAGTGCCGCTGCAGGCGCCCCAGCGGCGCCTTGAGCACGGCCGGGGCGGTACGGCGCAGCCGCGCCAGGTCGCGCTGGCGCAGGCTGACGCTGTACATGCCGCGCGCCCGGCCCACCAGGTTGTGGGCCTCGTCCACCAACAGGCCGACCCGCCAACCATTCTCCCGGGCCAGCCCATGGAGCAGGGCGTGGTCATCGAACCAGTGGTTGACGTCGCCCACCGTCACGTCGCTCCAGCGCGCCATCTCCTGGCCAAGGTAGTAGGGGCAGACGCCGTGCTCGGCGGCCAGCGCGCGCAGCGCCTCGCGGTCGAGCCAGCGCCGCTCGGCGGCCGCCTCGCGCGCCGCCGGCAGCCGGTCGTAGAAGCCCGCTGCCAGGGGGCAGGCCTCGCCGTGGCAGGCGCGCCCGGGGTATTCGCAGGCCTTGTCGCGGGCGGTCAGCTCCAGCACCCGCAGCGCCATGCCCCCCTCCCCGGAGGGGGTCGCGGCGCCGAGGCGGGCCAGGGCCTCCAACGCCAGCCGCCGTCCCGGGGTCTTCATGGTCAGGAAGGCGAGGCGGTCCAGGCCGTGGCGCGGCATCGCCTTGAGCAGCGGGAAGAGGGTACCCAGGGTCTTGCCGATGCCGGTGGGCGCCTGGGCCAGCAGCACCCGGCCGGTGGCCGCGGCCCGGTAGCACGCCTCGGCCAGGGGGCGCTGGCCGGGGCGGAAGTCGTCGAAGGGGAAGGCGAGGGCCTCGAGGGCCGCGTCGCGAGCAGCACGGTGACGCGCCTCACGTTCGGCCCAGGCGCGATAGCGCATGCAGCGCTCGGTGAGCTCCGTCATCAGCTCGGACGCCGTGGCCCGCTCGCTCACCCGCGTCTCGCGGCCGCTGCCCACCTCCAGGTAGACCAGCGCCAGCTCCACCTCGTCGAGCCCGCGCTCGGCGCACAGCAGGGCGCCGTAGCTGCGCAGCTGGGCGCGATGCAGGGCGCGCTGGTTGGCGGCCAGCCGCGAAAGCTCGCCGCGATGGGTCTTGACCTCCTCCAGGCGGTTGGCCGCCGGGTCATAGCCGTCGGCGCGCCCGCTCACCGAAAGCCCCGCCACCTCGCCGGAAAGCGGCAGCTCGGCCAGGTAGCCGGTACCGCGGCGACGCGCCACCTCGCGATGCCCCTCCTGGCCCTCCCGGGCAGTGGGCGAGGGGGTGAAGCGGTGGTCCAGGTCACCCTCCCGGGCGGTGACGTCACACAGGGTGCGCACCGCCACCCTGAGCCCCGACACGGCGCTCACGCGCTCACCTCCCAGCTCAGCTGGCACACCGCCGCGGGGATGCCGTGGCGCCGGAAGAAGGCCAGCCAGCGACGCTGGTTGTCCTGCAGGCGATCACCCGGCCCCTTGACCTCGATCAGCCGGTAGCGGGGCTCCCCCGCCGGGGCCTCGGGGAGGAACTGGACCAGGTCCGGCAGGCCGGCACGGTTGGCGCGCAGGTCGCCCAGCAGGCGCTCGAAGCAGGCGCGCAGGTGGGCCGGCGGGATGCAGGCCAGGGCCTGCGCCAGCAGCGCCTCGGAGAGCGCGCCCCAGTGTACGAAGGGGTTGGCCAGCCCCTGCTTGTCGCGCCAGGCGGCGAGGATGGCCTCGCGATGCGCCCCCGCCTCGAGGCGCGCCAGGCAGGCGTCGAAGCGCCCCCGCCGCCGCGCCACGAAGTCCTCGCGGTAGAGATCGGCGGGCCCGGACTGGAAGGGGTGGAAGAAGGCCCCGGGCAGCGGCGCGAAGAGCGCCTCCCAGCAGAGCAGGCCGAAGAGCCCGGTGACCAGGGTGTTCTCGACGTAGTGGACCGGTGCCGCCTCACGATGCAGGTGGTCGCGCACCGCGCCCTCGACCCAGGCGGGGCCGGGCAGGCGCAGGGTGAAGCGTTCGGGGGCCGGCTCAGTGGAGATCGCCCGGGGCGGCAGGCCCAGCCGGCGGCGCAGCCGCAGCAGCAGCCGGCCGAGCGCCTGGGCCTCGGCCTCGTCGCGGGTCAGCCGGGCCAGGGGCTCGGCCAGGGTCAGCGCCTTGCGCGTCTCGCCGCGCCGCTCGGCCAGGCGCAGCAGACGGATGCGCCCCTCGCCGCTCGCCGCGGGGGCCGGCCAGCCGGCGCGGCCATAGAGCGACAGCGCCAGCGCCCCCTCGCCCTGGCGCTCCGCCTGGCGTCCCAGGGCCAGGCAGAGCCGGGCGTGGCGCGACGCCAGCCAGGGGTTGGCGGGCCGCGCCGGCAGCGCCGCGGCCAGCAGGTCCGGCGCCTCACCCTCCTCCAGGCGGCCGCGCAGCGCGTGCAGCGCCAGGTAGGCGTCCACCTCCTCGCGGCGACGGAAGGCGCGGGCGTCGACGCCGAAGGGCACCGACTCGAAGCGCTGATGGCCCAGCTCGGCGAGCACGAACTCCGACCAGTCCTGGCGCAGGTTGCCGAAGAACATCAGCCGCAGGCGGTCGCAGGTGGCCATCACCGCCAGGCGCACCACCCCCTCCGGGGCCTCGGGCCACCAGGCGGCCAGCGGCCGCGGCGACGCGTCCCGAGCCAGCAGCGCCTCGCGCAGCACCGCCTTACCGGCACCGGCGGGCAGGCCGGCGGCGCGGATCTCGTCGGCCAGGGCCTGTCGCAGCTCGGGGAGGCGCAGCTGGGCGAAGAGGGTCTCGAGGGCGAGAGGTGGCGCCTCCTCCACCAGGCCGGCCGCCACCAGCGGCACCAGCGCCGCCGCGGTGTCGCCGGCATCGGCGTCGATCTCGGGGTAGGCGAGCCGCGAGGGGCGGAAGTGCTCGCCCTTGCGCATCACCATGCGCACCAGCAGCGCCCGGGCGGGCCGCGGCAGGTCGGCGAAGGCGGCGAGGAAGGCGTGCTCCGCCTCGCCGAGCAGGTCGCCGTGGCGTTCGGTTACCCAGGCCAGCACGAACTCGAAGTTCGTCAGGTAGTAGAAGGGATCATCGAGGGGGGCGGCAACCGCCGCGGCACTGTTCATGCATCCATGATATCAGCCCTGTCCACCGGGCTCACAGCCCCGCGGCGAGTGACTCGATCACCTCGGCGGCGGGCACCTCGCGACAGCGGCTGGCGTTCTGCCCGGCCCACAGCGGCGAGAAGTCGCCGCTGCCGCTGGCCTCGGCGGCGGCGCGCAGCGGGGCGATGGCCGCGGTGGCCAGGGGGAAGGCCGGTGCCACCTCGGCCATGGGGCCCAGCTCGCGCATTAGCCGGGTGATGATGCCCCGGGCCGGGCGGCCGCTGTAGAGATTGGTCAGCGCGGTGTGGCGTGCTGCCTCGGACTGCAGCGCTCGGCGATGGATCGCCGAGATCGTCGCCTCCGGACAGCACAGCAGCGCGGTGCCTACCTGGACGCCATCGGCACCCAGCGCCCGGGCAGCCGCCACACCGCAGGCATCGGCGATGCCGCCCGCGGCGATCAGCGGCAGACCGATCGCCTCGCGCACCTGGGGCAACAGGGCGAAGGTGCCGACCTGGGTGGTGACCTCCCCGTCGAGGAACATGCCGCGGTGTCCGCCCGCCTCCAGCCCCTGCACGATCACCGCATCGGCCCCCCGGGCCTCGAGCCACTCTGCCTCGGCCACGGTAGTCGCCGAGGCCAGCACCGTGGCCCCCCAGGCCTTGACCCGCTCGAGCAGCGCGGCCTCGGGCAGGCCGAAATGGAAGCTCACCACCTCGGGACGCAAAGGCTCCAGGGCGTCACACGTCTCGCGATCGAAGGGGCGTCGCCCCGGGCCCTCCGGCACGGCATCGATATCCAGGCCGAACTCGGCGAAGAAGGGGGCGAGGGCCGCGTGCCAGCGTGCCTGGGCCGCAGGGTCCGGCTCGGGCGGGACGTGACAGAAGAAGTTGACATTGAGGGGTGCCGGCGTGGCGGCGCGGAACGCCGCAAACTCCTCGGCCATGGCCTCCGGGGAGAGCATGGCGCAGGGCAGTGCCCCCAGCCCACCGGCACGCGCCACGGCGATGGCCAGGGCACTGCCCTGGGCACCGGCCATGGGTGCCTGGAGGATGGGCAGCGCGATACCGAGACGCTGATGGAGGGCTGGTGACTGGCTCATGGCGGACTCCGGCAGGATCAAGAGGGATCCTGGAGCCTGCCTGCCCTCCCCGTCCACGACAAGTCGACATTGGGGGAGTGCGGCGAGAGCGCCGGGCTTCCAGCACAGCGGGGCTGCTCCGGGAAACGGGTGACTCAGCCGTCGGCAGGCTCCAACACCATCTGTGCGTCGCGGATGCGTATATCGAAATGGTCCAGGAAGCTCATACCCAGCAGGGCGGTATCGCCCTCCAGCCCGGCGCTGATGGAGCCGCGCACATCGCGGGCCACATGGCCGCCCAGGCTGACCTCGTCGAGGGTGGTGAGCTCACCGCGCACCCGCCCGTTGGCAGTATTGAACCAGGCGCTGCCGGAGGGCTCGAGCCCCAGCCGCTTGGCCATCTCCCGCGGCAGCGCCACGTAGGTGGCGCCGGTATCCACCAGGAACTCCACCGGCTCGCCGTTGATGCGCCCCGTGGCCACGAAGTGGCCGCCGCGATTGCGCTCGAGCACCACCGGCGCTCCCTCCGCCACGGCGCTGACCAGGTGGCTGTTGGGATTGCGCTGGCGCTCCACATAGCCGTGAAACCACCAGGTTCCGGTGGCGATGAACAACATCCAGAACAGCAGCATCATGCCGAGGCCGGTGCGCCGCACCGCCCTGTTGTCATCTGTCATCGCGTTCCCCTTCGCCTGCCTGAGGGTTGGACCTCCCGAAACCGACCAGGCTCCCGCTATCCGGATACCGCACGCACCAGCAGGTAGCTGCCCATGGCCAGCAGGCCGCTGTGGAAGGCGCGCCGGAAGGTCGCTTCCGAGAGGCGCCCGCGCAGCCACTGCCCCAGCCGCATGCCCACCAGCGCAGGCACCACCGCCGCCAGGGAGAGCAGGCCCAGCTCCACGCTGAGCAGACGCTGGCCGCCCAGGGCGAGGCCCAGCGCCAGGGTGGTGGTCACGAAGAGCACGCCCATGGCCTGGATCAGCATCTCCCGCGGCAGGCCCAGGGACTGCAGGTAGGCCACGCCCGGAAAGACCGAGGAGCCGGTCATGCCGGTCAGGAGGCCGGTCAGGGCCCCGTTGACCGGCGCGGCATGACGCCCGCCGCCGACCAGCCTCGCCAGGCCCAGGTTGCACAGCCCGGCGAGCGCATAGAAGACGATCAGCACGCCCAGTAGCCCCGAGAGCCAGCGCACCTCGACCCGGGCCAGGACGCTCACCCCCAGCCACACCGTCACCACCGAGGCCAGCAGGAAGGGCCAGAGCTGCCTGGCGATGCGTCCCAGGTGGCCCCCGACCAGCGCCTGCCAGACATTGGTGATCAGGGTGGGCGCCAGCAGCAGCGCCATGGCCGGCTGCAGCCCCAGGGTGGCGGCCAGCAGCGCCAGCGACACCGTGGGCATGCCCATGCCGATGATGCCCTTGACCCCGCCGGCCACCAGGAAGGTGGCGGCGACAAGCAACAGGGTGAGCGGTTCCCCCATCACGCGCGCCCCTCAGCGGCCATTGCGCGCCTCCCACTCCGCCGCCGCCCGCTGGCCGCGGGCCTGGTCGACGAACAGGCAGATCAGGATGGCGACGATGAAGAGCGCCGCACAGAGCAGGATCGAGGCCTGCAGCCCCACCACCGTCTGCAGCAGCCCCAGGGCAATGATGCCGAACACCCCGGCAAGCTTGTTGGCCAGCCCCCAGAAACCGAAGAATTCGGCGGCCTTGCGTGTCGGCGAGAAGAGCCCGACCAGGGCACGGCTGGCGGACTGGCTGGAGCCCAGCGAGAGTCCCGCCAGGCAGCCGACGAAGAGGAACAGGTGCTGAGCCTCCCAGTCGAGGCCGAAGCGTGTATTGAGCAGCGTGGTCACCTCCGGGGTGGCCCAGATCGCCAGGATCGCCGCCACCCACAGCACCAGGGTGAACTGGTAGGTCAGCTTGGTGCCGATGCGGTCCTGGATGAAGCCGAAGCCCAGCGCCCCTGCCGCCGCGGTGATCTGCACGATGATGAACATCAGGTTGCGGATCGACTCGTCCCAGCCGATCACCTGGGCGCCGTAGATGAAGGCGAAGGCGATGATGATGTAGACCCCGGCCATGGAGAACAGCAGCGACACCAGAAAGGTGGCCAGGTCACGGAAGCGCTTGAGCTCATGGAGAGTCGTCGAGACACGCTCGATGGCGATCTCGCGATAGGGCTTGCCGGCCGGCTGGGGCGTGCCGCGCTCCTTCACCCACAGGAAGGTGGGGATGGCGGTGACCAGGAAGAAACCGGCGGCGAAGGGCCCCACCCAGCGGATGCGTTCGAAGTTCTCCGCCGTGGCCTCGCCCAGCACCACCAGGGTGAAGCCCGCGGCGAAGAGCCCACCGACGTAACCCAGAGCCCAGCCGAAGCCCGAGATCTTGCCCAGGTCCTCGGGCGGGCCGAGGTCGGGCAGGAAGGCGGCGATGAAGGACTCGCCCATGGAGTAGGCGTAGTTGGAAACCACGATCAGCAGTAGGCCCAGCACCACGTAGCCCGGCGCCACAAAATAGAGCATGGCGGTAGCGGCCACGGTGGCCAGGTAGCTGGCGAACAGGAAGCGCTTCTTCTCCGCCCGATAGTCCATCACCGCCCCGCACAGCGGGCCGGTGACCACCACCAGCAGGTAGCTCACCGCCAGCGCCAGGCTCCACAGGAAGTTGGCCAGCCGATAGTCGCCGCCGCGCTCGCCGACGATCACCGTGGTGAACAGCTCGCCGAACACCACGGTGATGATCAGCAGGGTATAGGCCTGGTTGGCGAAATCGAACATCGCCCAGCCGACGATCTCACGGCGCGAGGCACGGCTCCTGGCGGGCAGCAGGCTGTCGGTCGAGCTCATCGCAACGTCCCTGTGGATAGCGGCCCCTCACCATAGCAGCCCGCCCCCGATCGAGCGAGATGACGCTAGCGCAGCAGCGTGAGCACCAGGGCGATGCCTCCCACCAGCAAGGCGATGATCACGGCGGCATCCACCAGGCGATCGAGCCAGCGATCGAAGCGGGCGCCGCGGGCAGCGGGCACGCGCCGTCGGGTAGCCCCCCGACGGCGACGGTCACCTGCGATGGGAAAGAGAGACATGGCGGAAGTCCGATTTCACCATTTATCCCCAAAGCTTACGACCTCCGCCGCCGTCGGGCCAGCGACTAGATGCCGTCGCGACGATTGATACGCCGATTGACCACGCTGGGGGCCCGGCGCAGCCGCTCCTCCTCGGCCAGCTGATCCGCCTCGAAGGCATCGGCACCCACCGGGGTCTCGCCATGGCGGCGATAGAGCTGGGTGAGCATCGCTCGGCGATCGGCGCGCAGCTCACGCACCAGCACGATCACCATGCCGTAGAGGATGAAGGTGAAGGGCAGCGCCGAGAGTACCGAGGCCGCCTGCAGCCCGGAGAGGCCCCCGGCGGCGATCAGCGTCAGACAGATCGCCGCGATCAGCACGCCCCAGGTCACTCGCTTGTAGAGCGGCGGGTTGATGGAGCCATTGTCGGTCATCTGGGCGACGATATAGGAGGCGGAGTCCGCCGAGGTCACCAGGAAGACGAAGATCAGCATCATCGCCACCACCGAGAGCACCCCCGAGAAGGGCATCAGGTCGAACATCTCGAACAGCGCCACGGTGATATTGGCCTGGGTGGCCGCGGCAAGGCCCACGTCACCGCCCAGCTCCATGTTGAGCGCCGCACCGCCGAACACGCCGATCCACAGGCAGGCCAGCAGCGGCGGCACGACCAGCACGCCGAACACGTACTCCTTGATGGTACGACCACGGGAGACACGCGCCACGAAGGTGCCCACGAAGGGCGACCAGGCGATGACCCAGGCCCAGTAGAAGATCGTCCAGCTGCTCGCCCAGGTGTTGTCGCTGTAGGGCGAGATGCGCAGGCTCATGCCGATGAAGTTCTGCAGGTAATCGCCGATCCCCAGGGTGATGGTCTCCAGTATCGCCAGCGTCGGACCGGTGACGAGCACCCACAGCATCAGGCCGATGCAGAGGATCATGTTGAGGTTGGAGAGCCGCTTGATGCCCTTGTCCAGGCCCGACCAGGTGGAGGCCATGTAGGCCAGGAACATCACGAAGAGGATGATGAACTGCCACAGTACCGACTCGGGCAGGCCGAACACGGCGTTGAGGCCGCCGTTCATCTGCAGCACGCCGAGCCCCAGCGAGGTGGCCACCCCCATCACCGTGGCGACCACGGCGAAGATGTCCAGTGCCGGCGCGTAGCGGCGCGCCCCGGGATGCTTGGCGGTGACCGAGGAGAGCACCGAGGAGACCAGGCCGGCCTGCCCCTTGCGGAACTGGAAGTAGGCGATGATCAGGCCCACCACCGAGAAGGCTGCCCACTGATGGATGCCCCAGTTGAAGTAGCTGTACTGGATGGCGTAGCGAGCCGAGGCCTCCGTCTGCGCAGGCACGTCGCCGTAGGGTGGCTCGATGTAGTGAAACATCGGCTCGGCCATGCCGTAGAACACCAGCCCCACGCCGAAACCGGCGGCCAGCAGCATGCTGATCCAGGAGAAGAAACTGAAGCTCGGCGTGCTGTCCTGGGGCCCGAGGCGAATCTTGCCGTACTTGCTGAAGGCCAGCACCAGCAGGAAGATGACGAAGCCGAACACCGAGAACAGGTAGAACCAGCCGAACATTCGGGTCACGCTGCCGAGAGCGGTGGTGGCAATGTTGCCGAACCCTTCCGGGAAGGCGGCGCCCACCGCCACCAGGGCGAGTATGATGATCGTCGAGACGGTAAAGACCGTCTTGCCTCCATGATCTGCCATCTAATGGTTCCTGCTGTCTAGAATTTGTACAATAATGATACCAGCCTGCCGCACGCCAGACAGGTGGCATTGGCGCTGCAGCACACTTGTACGCACGTTGACACACCACTGCAGAGGGCGAGACAGAGAGATGCAAGACGAGAGATAGTGCCAGACGGTGCAAGGGGCATTGCATCCGACGGGGAACGCCCCCATCAACATCTCTCAGCAGGCTAACTATTCACCCGTCCCAATCGGAGCCGTCATGCCCCGTCTCGCCGATGCACCCCTCTCCGTCCTCGACCTCGCCCCCATCCGCGAAGGCGGCAGCGCCGCCGACAGCTTCCGGGAGAGCGTGGCCCTGGCACGGCTCACCGAGCGCCTGGGCTATACCCGCTACTGGCTCGCCGAGCACCACAGCATCGAGGGCATCGCCAGCGCCGCCACCGCGGTGCTGATCGGCCATATCGCCGGCGCCACCGAGCGCATCCGGGTGGGCAGCGGCGGCATCATGCTGCCCAACCACCCGCCGCTGGTGATCGCCGAGCAGTTCGGCACCCTGGAGACCCTCTACCCGGGGCGCATCGACCTGGGCCTGGGGCGCGCGCCGGGCTCCGACGCCGCCACCATGGCGGCGCTGCGCCGCGACCCCTACGCCGGGGTGGAGGACTTCCCCCAGCGCCTGGAGGAGCTCCAGGGCTTCCTCGGCGACGAACAGCCCGGCCAGCGGGTGCGCGCGGTGCCCGGCCAGGGCACCCGGGTGCCGATCTGGCTGCTCGGCTCCAGCGGCTACAGCGCCCAGCTGGCGGCGCGGCTGGGCCTGCCCTTCGCCTTCGCCGCCCAGTTCGCCCCGGGCTACCTGTTCGAGGCCCTGCGCCTCTACCGCGACAACTTCCGCCCCTCGGCGGTGCTGGAGAAGCCCCACGCCATGGTGGGGCTGCCGGTGGTCGCCGCCGACAACGACGCCCACGCCGCGTACCTGGCCACCACCTCCCAGCAGAAGTTCCTGGGCATGATCCGCGGCCAGCGCACCTGCGCCAGACCGCCGGTGGAGCACCTGGAGATGACGCCCATGGAGGAGGCCCAGCTGCAGCAGTTCCTCGGTGCCGCCATCGTCGGCGGCCCCGAGACCGTGCGCCAGGGGTTGGAGAGCTTCCTCGAGCAGACCGGCGCCGACGAGCTGATGCTCAATACCGACGTCTATGCCCTGGAGGACCGCCTGAGAAGCTACGAGATCGTGGCCGAGGTGTGGAAGGGCTAGCCTGAAAGGAACGAACCTGCCTTCTGGCCTTCCAAGGGGCAGCACATTTCGCGGCGCACCGACGCCGCCCCTCAGGAGAGTCAGATGCCCGATTCCCAAGGTCCCCACCGCGACCCCCGCCAGAACCCCGCCTGGCGCGCCGCCCAGGCATGGCAGCAGCGCGCCCGCCAGAGTCAGGGTGGCGGCCTGCTCGACAGCCTCAAGATGCTGCTCGCCTGGCTGCTGTTCGGCACCCTGATGATCGTGGCCATGGTGTTCGGCCTGATCTTCCTGCTGCTGGGCTGGGCGCTGATGCCGCTGCTGCGCCACCGGCTGAAGAAACGCATGGAACAGATGCGCGCCGAACAGGCCGAGGACGTGGACGGCGCCAGCTTCCACTATCAGGAAACCCGTTATCGGGAGACGCACACCTCCAGCGGCAGCCATCGCGAGCAGCAGGTGCTGGAGGGGGATTATGAGGTAAGACCTGACGAGCAGGACAAGCGCTGAGTGTCAGGTGGCCTCTCGCCGAGCCTCCCGACTGGCCTGGCGCCACGGGCGATGTAACAGCTGGTAGGCCAGCGCCCCTGCCACCACTCCCCAGAAGGCCGATCCGAGCCCCATGAAGCTGATGCCCGAGGCGGTGGCAATGAAGGTGATCACCGTCGAGGTGGTCCCTGTGGGCGGCAAAGGCGCTCAGGTTGCTGGTGATGGCACCGATCAGCGCCAGCCCCGCCAGGATGGCAACGAACTCGCCGGGCAACGAGGTAAACAGCGCCACGATGGTACCGGCAAAGGTGCCCCCCACCAGGTAGAAGACGCCGTTGGCCACTCCCGCCACATAGCGCTTGCTCGGGTCCTCGTGGGCCTCCTCGCTGGTGCAGATCGCCGCCGTGATCGCCGCGATCACCGTGGTGATCCCGCCGAAGAAGGCGGTGACGAAGGAGGTCAGGCTAGCCAGGGTGACGATCGGCCTGGCCGGGGTGTTGTAGCCGGCGCCGCGCAGGATCGCCATGCCCGGCAGGAACTGCCCCGTCAGGCTGACGGGTCGGTGAACATGCTGCGATGGCAGCGGAAGACGCCCTTCTCGGCATCGTCCTGGACGGCGCCGCGGACGCGCTCCTCGAGTTGATCAAGCTTGCTGGTCATGATCCATATCCTCGGTATCTTGTCGTATTGGTCCGGCGGGCCCAGGGGGTGGCCCGCCGTCATCAAGGGATGGCCTGCCGATCAGACCTTGGCGGTACCTGCCAGTTGGCTGGCCTGGTCCTGCTCGTCTTCCTTGGCGCGCGGACGGGCATGGCGAGTCTGCAGCTCGGCCTTGTCGGTCTTCGACAGCTCGACGTCGAACACCACCTCGGAGAAGGGACCGTCCATCTCGCGCTTGGCGATCTCGTCCTGCTCCTCGATGCGCTTGGCCGGCACCACCAGCTCCTCGCGGGTCGCGAAGGCGAAGTCGTCGTAGGTGTAGGGGTCGCCGGCCAGGTTGATCTGGGTGGTCAGGTGCTGGTGACCCGGTGCGGAGACGAAGTAGTGGATGTGCGCCGGACGCTCCCCGTGGCGGCCCAGGGACTTGAGCACCACGTCGGTGGGAGCACCTTCCGGCACGCCGTAGCCGGAGGGGATGATGCTGCGCGCGGTGTAGCGGCCTTCGCTGTCGGTGTAGATGGTGCGGCGCAGGTTGTACTCGCTCTGGGTCTGGTCGAAGAAGGAGTAGCCGCCCTTGGAGTTGGCATGCCAGATCTCGACCTTGGCGCCGGCGATCGGGGTGCCGTCAACATCACGCACCTGGCCGGTCAGCCACATGGCCTCGCCGTCCTGGTCCTGGCCGTCGTCCATGCGCGCGAAGCCCTCGGCTTCCGGGGCGCCGGCCACGTAGAGCGGACCCTCGATGGTGCGCGGGGTACCGCCGGTACGCTGGGCCTCGGCGTCGATGGCGTCCTGACGCATGTCGAGGAAGTGGTCGAAGCCCAGGCCCGGGGAGAGCAGGCCGAACTGGGTCTGGCTGCCTAGGGCGTTGAGCAGATTGACGGCGGACCAGTACTCCTCCTCGGTGACATCGAAGTCGTCGATCAGTTTGAACAGGTCGGAGATCAGGCGATGGACGATCTGCTTGGCGCGCTCGTTGCCGCCCTCCTGGTCGAAGCCGGCGATGGTCTTCAGGAAGTCCTGAACCTCGAGGGTATCGAAAATCTTCACGGTCATGGTCGGTTATCCTCGTTCGTTATATGGTTGTGTTCCGCTAGACGGAACTGACTGGCTTCATCCGTGACTCACGAGTCGTCCTCGCGCACGGAGGACGGGTGACGACACAGCGGCTTGACGCTGATCTCCATGTAGGGAAAGAGCGGCAGGTTGCTGACCAGCTCCTGAAGCTCGGCGTTGTCCTCGACGTCGAAGATGCTGACGTTCGAATAGCTGCCGGCCACGCGCCACAGGTGGCGCCACTTGCCGGAGCGCTGCAGCTCCTGTGAGTAGGCCTTCTCGGTCGCCTTGATCTCGGCGGCCTGCTCGGCCGGCATCGACGGCGGCAGCTTGACGGTCATTTCCACCTGAAACAGCATGACGTTCTCCTCTTCAGCGAAAGCACACCGACGTGCTTGCGGGACTCGGTTCTCTGGGACTCAGCCCTTGCGGGAATAGTGGGCCAGCTTGTCTTCGTCTAGCGTGATACCCAGCCCCGGCCCCTTGGGCAGTTCCACGCCGAACTCGCGATAGGCCAGCGGCTCGACGACGATGTCGTCCTTGAGCAGCAGCGGGCCGAACATCTCGGTACCCCAGGCCATCTCCGGCAGTGTCGCCCAGGCATGCAGGGAGGCGGCGGTGCCGATGGTGCCCTCGAGCAGGGTGCCGCCGTAGAGGCCGATGCCGGCAGCCTGTGCCACGTGGGCCAGCTCCAGTACGCCGTGTACACCGCCGGACTTGGCGATCTTGAGGGCGAAGGCGCCGCTGAAGCCCCCCCGGGCCAGGTCGAGGCCGTCGCGGGCATCCTGCACCGCCTCATCGGCGAGCATCGGCACGTTGAAGCGGTCGGCCAGGCGGATCAGGCCGGCATGCTCGCGCGCCGGGATGGCCTGCTCGATCAGCTCGATGCCGGCGTCCTGCAGGGCCTGGATGCCATATACGGCGGTGGACTCGTCCCAGGCCTGGTTGACGTCGACACGCACACTGGCGCGATCGCCCAGGGCCTCCTTGATGGCGGCCACGTGGCGCACATCCTGCTTGACCGGATTGGCACCGATCTTCAGCTTGAAGTCACAGTGACGACGCTGCTCCAGGCGCAGCAGGGCCTCGTCGATATCCTTGGCGGTGTCGCCGCTGGCCAGGGTCCACAGCACCGGCAGGTGGGACTGGCGGGCGCCGCCCAGCAGCTCGGCTACGGAGAGCCCCAGGCGCTTGCCCTGGGCGTCGAGCAGCGCGGTCTCCAGCGCCGACTTGGCGATCATGTTGCCGCGCGCGTTGCGGTTGAGCCGGGCGCGCAGGGCGTTGACGTTGGCGGAAGGCTGGCCGATCAGCAGCGGCGCCAGGTAGGTATCGATATTGCGCTTGATGCTCTCGGGGCTCTCGGGGCCGTAGGCCAGCCCACCGATGGTGGTGCCCTCGCCCAGGCCCTCGATGCCGTCGGAGTGGCGCATGCGCACGATCACCATGGTCTGGCAGGCCATGGTGGTCATGGAGAGCTTGTGCGGACGGATGGTCGGCAGGTCGACCAACAGCGTCTGGATGGATTCGATCACGGATGACATGGCGGCTCCCGCTCGGGTATTCGGTGATTGAGTGGCAGTCTGATTGCAGCGGGAAGACGTAACCAATATTGTTTGGGTGGCCCGCCATACCCTGGAGGCATCATGGAGCTGCGCCATCTGAGGTATTTCTGTGTGGTCGCCGAAGAGCTCAACCTGACCTGCGCGGCCGAGCGCCTGCACATGTCACAGCCGCCTTTATCAAGGCAGATCAAGCAGTTGGAGAAGGAAGTCGGGGCCGAACTCTTCGAGCGCAGCTCTCGCGGTCTGCGCCTGACCCCCACCGGGCAGTTCTTTCGGCAGCATGCCCTGCAGATACTCGAGAAGGTGGATGTCACCCTGGAGTCGACCCGGCGCATGGCCCGAAGCAAGCGCAGCCTGTTCGGCATCGGCTTCGTACCCTCGGTGTTCTATGGACAGCTGCCCCTGCTCGTGCGCGATTTACGACAAAAGGATGATGTGGAGTTGACCCTGGCCGAGCTGACCACGGTGCAGCAGATCCAGGCGCTGAAGGCGGGACGCATCGACCTGGGCTTCGGTCGTCTGCGCATCGACGACCCGGACGTGGAGCAGGAGGTGCTGTTCGACGAGCCGCTGATCGCCGCCCTGCCCAGCGGGCACCCGCTGGAGGGGACCACCCCCACCCTCGAGGAGCTGGCCTGCTACCCGCTGATCCTGTTTCCCGCCAGGCCGCGGCCGAGCATGGCCGACATGGTGCTGGGGCTATTCCGCCGCAAGGCGCTCAAGGTGGAGGTGGTGCAGGAGGCCAACGAGCTGCAGACGGCACTGGGGCTGGTCGCCTCGGAGGTGGGGATCACCCTGGTGCCGGAACAGGTCAGGCGCGTGCAGCGCGACGGCATCTCCTACGTCTACCTGGCCGATCCAAGCCTCACCTCACCGGTGATCTGCAGTCGCCGCCGCGGAGAGGCCCTCTCCCCGGTCATGCAGGAGGCGTTCCGCATTCTCGAGGTACTGGTGGAGAACCGACGCAGCGGACGCTACCCCTGAATCGACGACGCCCCGGACCCGCCGCTGGCGGATCCGGGGCGTCAATGGAGGTACGCGACTGGCGTGCGGCCTACTCCAGCGACTCGTAGGGCAGGCCCACGTAGTTTTCGGCGATGGTGGTCAGCCCCGCCTCGGAGCTTGTCACGTAGTCCAGCTCCGCCTGCTGCATGCGGGTGTTGAAGTCCTCCTCCTCGGAGAACTTGTGCAGCATGGAAGTCATCCACCAAGAGAAGCGCTCGGCCTTCCAGATCCGCTTGAGACAGGTCTCGGAGTAGTTCGGGATCAGGTCGGTACGCCCCTCCTGGTAGACCTTCACCATCAGCCGGTAGAGGGTGTTGACGTCGCTGGCCGCCAGATTGAGGCCCTTGGCGCCGGTGGGCGGCACGATATGGGCGGCGTCACCCACCAGGAACAGCCGCCCGTACTGCATCGGCTCGACCACGAAGCTGCGCAGCGGGGCGATGCTCTTCTCGATGGAGGGGCCGGTGACCAGCTTCTCGGCCACCTCATCGGGGATGCGCCGCTTGAGCTCCTCCCAGAAGCGCTCGTCGGACCACTCCTCGACCTTCTCGTCCAGCCCCACCTGGATGTAGTAGCGGCTGCGGGTCGACGAACGCATGCTGCACAGGGCGAAGCCACGCTCGTGGCGGGCGTAGATCAGCTCCTCGGCCACCGGCGGGGTGTCGGAGAGCAGGCCCAGCCAGCCGAAGGGATAGACCTTCTCGAACTCCTTGATGCGATCCGCCGGGATCGACTGGCGCGAGATCCCATGGAAGCCATCGCAGCCGGCCACGTAGTCGCAGTCGAGGCGATGGGTCTCGCCATCCTTCTCGAAGGTGACATAGGGGCTGTCGCTCTCCAGGTCGTGGGGCTGGACGTTGTCGGCCTCATAGATCGTGGTGGCACCGATCGACTCGCGCGCCTCCATCAGGTCACGGGTGACCTCGGTCTGGCCGTAGACCATCACCGTCTTGCCGCCGGTGAGCCCGGCGAGGTCGACGCGCACGCGGCGGTTGTCCAGGGCCAACTCGACGCCGTCGTGCACCTCGCCCTCCTCGTCCATGCGCCGGTCGACGCCCGCCTCGCGCAGCAGGTCCACCATGCCCTGCTCCAGCACGCCCGCGCGGATGCGGCTCAGCACATACTCGCCGGACTTGCGCTCGAGGATGACGTTGTCGATGCCCTGGCGGCTGAGCAGCTGACCCAGCAGCAGGCCAGAGGGGCCGGCGCCGATGATCGCGACCTGTGTCTTCATGGGAAACTCCGTGCGTTCGGTCAGGGTGAACAAGTGTTCGCTATGTGGATTGTATTTTTCACTGAAAAACCGCCCAGCTTAAGGCAATATTGGCAGGGTTATCTGGACAATCCCAATATCACTCTCCATCTTTGGTCGAAGCTGTTCCCCGGGGAGGCCCCATGCCCGATGCCGCCGTTCCTGTCTTCAAGCTGTATGGCGAGACCCGCCACTGGCCCACGCCCGACCTGCTGCACTGCGAATCAATCCCCGAACGAAGCCGCCTGCACGACTGGCGCATCCGGCCCCATCGCCACAGCGATCTGGTGCACCTGCTCCACCTCTCCGCCGGCGAGGTGGAGCTGGAGCTCGAGGGCAGCCTGCACCGCGGCCGGGCGCCACTGCTGATCGTGGTGCCGGCCCTGTGCATCCACGGCTTCCGCTTCTCTCCGGACACCCAGGGTCACATCATCACCCTGGCCCGACCCCTCGGCGAGGCGCTGGCGAGCCGGCTGGGCGAGGCCGCCGCCATCCTCAACCGGGCGGCGCCCTACCCGCTTGGCGAGCCCCAGGCCCGGCGCATCGCGCGCCTGGTCGCCCAGGTCGACGAGGAGTACCGCCACCCCGCCCCCGGGCGCGAGAGGCTGCTGGGCGCCCTGTGCGACGCGCTGGTGGTGGAGGCCTCGCGCCTCTCGGTGCCACCGGGCGATGCCGCCCGCTCCCCGGGCCCGCGTCGCGAGGCGCGCTCGCTGCGTCACCTGAAGCACTACCAGGCGTTGATCGAGCAGCAGTTCCGCCAGCAGCCCAGCGTCGAGCGCTTCGCCGAGCAGCTGGGCATGACGAGCGCCCACCTCAACCTGCTGTGCCGGCGCCTGGCCGGGCGCAGTGCGCTGCAGCTGCTGCACGAGCGCCTGCTGCTGGAGGCCAAGCGACAGCTCACCTACACCAACATGACCGTCGGCCAGGTGGCCGACTCCCTGGGCTTCTCGGAGCCCGCCTACTTCACCCGCTTCTTCAAGCGGCTAACCGGCTTCTCGCCCCGGGACTTCCGCCGCCGCCAGCCCGAGACGGCCGACTGAGACGGCTCACCGAGCCGCCAGCAACGACGACGCCCCCGGCAGCAAGGCTGCCGGGGGCGTCGTGGGGATGTGACCGAGGGCCGCTGGCGTGCGTCAGCTCGCCGCGGCCATCGCCCTGTGCTCGAAGGCCGCCGCGTTGGGACAGAAGGCGCGGCACACCTCCCGGGACGCCCCGGCACGCATCGCCTTCCAGCAGCGCCCCACCGCCGGGCAGCGGTTGCAGACCCGCTCGAGCTTGGCGTAGCCGCTCGGCTCGCCGGCGAAGGCCTCTCGGGAGAGCGAGAAGCGGGCCATCATCTCGGGCATCAGGGTCTCGGCAGGGATCAGGTCGCGCTGGCCGGCGGCGTTCAGGGTGCGGGCCGCCTCGCGCTCGAAGCCCAGTACCATCGGCGCCTCGAGGTCGCGCACCAGGGCGCGGAACTCGACGCTCGCCTCATGGCGCATGCCCTGTACCACTTGGGGCAGGCTCGCCTCGAAGAGCCGCCGCTCGAGTCGGGCCAGCCAACCCTGGCCTTGGGTCTGCTTGTCGCTCATCTCGCACCTCCATGGGGCCCGCCGGCACCACCGGCCACCCATCGTCATTGGTCTGTGGTCAGCATGGCCCCATGCGTAGCGGCTGCCAATTGAGGATTCGGCGCACCTCTATAACTCCAGGGTTATGCCAATCCCCCTCGCCCCTCACAGCAGGAACAGCGTGGTGAGCACCGGGAAGGCGATCAGCAGCGCCAGGCGCAGGAAGTCCGAGACGATGAAGGGTGCCACGCCGCGGAAGATCTCGCCCAGCCCCACGTGGGGCGCCATCGCCTTGATCACGAAGACGTTCATCCCCACCGGCGGGGTGATCAGCCCCAGCTCCACGGTCAGCACCGTGATGATGCCGAACCATACCGGGTCGATGCCCAGCGACTGGATGATCGGGAACACCACCGGCACCGTGATCACCAGCATGGCGATGGCATCCATGAACATCCCCAGCACGAAGTAGAGCGCAAGGATGCACAGCACCACCACCATCGGCGACAGCTCCATGCCATAGAGCAGGTCGGTGATCGAGAAGGAGATCCGCGACACCGAGATGAAGTAGCCGAGCATCTCGGCCCCCACCAGCATGAAGAACACCACCGTGGAGAGCGCCAGGGTCTCCTGCACGCTGCGCCACAGCTCGGCGCCGCGCATGCCCTTGACCAGGGCGTAGAGCAGGGTGGCGAAGGCGCCGACGCTGGCCCCCTCGGTGGGGGTGAAGGCGCCGAAGTAGATCCCCAGGATCATCACCAGGAAGACCGCGAAGAAGGGCACCAGGCCGGTCATCGAGGCCAGCTTCTCGCGCCATGCCGTGGGCTCGCCGGCCACCGCCAGGGACGGCTTGAGGCGCATCACCACGGTCACCGTCAGCGCGTACATCGCGAGCCCCATCAGCCCCGGCACCAGGCCGGCCATGAACATGTCGCCCACCGACTGCTCGGTGAGGATGGCGTAGATCAGCAGCGCGATGGAGGGCGGGATCATGATCCCCAGGGTGCCGCCGGCGGCGAGTGCCCCGGTGGCCAGGCCGCGATGGTAGCCGTAGCGCTCCATCTCCGGCAGGGCGACCCGGGTCATGGTGCTGGCGGTGGCCAGCGACGAGCCGGAGATCGCCGAGAAGATGCCGCAGGAGCCCACCGCGGCGATGGCAAGCCCCCCCTTCCAGCCGCCGCAGATCACCCGGGTGGAGTGGAACAGCTTGCCGGCCATGCCGGAGTGGGCCGCCAGCACCCCCATCAGGATGAACATCGGCACCGCGCTGAAGCTGTAGTTGGAGAGCACCTCCACCGGCACGGTCTTGAGCTGGGCGATGGCGGCCCCCCAGCTGATCACCTGGGCGAAGCCCACCACGCCGACGATCAGCATGGTCAGGGCCACGGGCACGCGCAGCGCCATCAGCAGCAGCAGTAGTCCCAGGCCGATGGCGCCGATCATCTCACTCCCCATGGCTCACCTCCCCCTCGGCCCCGAACAGGGCGCCGAGCAGCGCGTGGATCAGGGCCCTGACGCCCAGCAGCAGGCTGAGCGCCGCCGCCACAGAGTAGATCGGCCCCATGGGCAGCCGCAGGTCCTGGGTCACCTCGCCATGGCGGGCCGCCGCGGCGGCGGAGTCCACCAGGCCGAGGCACAGGATCAGCCCGAGCGCCGCGAAGCCCAGCAGGTAGACGCCGTGCAGGCGGTGCTTGAGGCCGGGCGAGAGCCCATGGGAGAAGGCCTCCACCACCACCTGACTCTTCTCCACGTTGGCGGCCATGGCCGCCAGCAGCGAGCAGAGCATCAGGTAGCTGACCAGCTCGACGCTGCCCAGCAGGGTCACCGCCACCGCACCATCGCTGAGCCGGTCGAGGTAGCGCGTGGCCACGTCGACGATGGTCACCCCCAGCATCGCGATCAGGGCGACGCCGGCGACGACACGACAGACGAGGGCCAGCCAGTGGCTGGCCCTCTCCAGGATCGACCGCATCATCCCTTACCCCTGCTCGGCGGCACAGGACTCGCTGGCCACCCGTGCCGCCTCGTAGACCTCGCGACCCGGCAGGCCACGCTCCTCGAGCTCGGCCAGGTAGCTGTCGATGCCGGCCTGCAGCGGCTGCTGCCAGTCCGGGTGTTCCAGGGGGTTCTCGATCTCGCGGATGGTGTGGCCGGCGTCCTTGGCCTCCTGCTTGCCCTCGACGTCCAGGCGGTCGAAGACCACGCCGGCGTTATCAGCCCAGCGCATGCCGGAGTTGGCGTCGATCACGGCCTGCTGCTCGGGGGAGAGGCCGTCATAGGTGCGCTGGTTCATGGTGGCCACGAAGATCAGCGTGTAGAAGGGCACCTCGGTGTGGTAGTTGACCAGCTCGTTGATGCGGAAGCCCTTCAGCCCCTCCCAGGGGAAGCTCAGGCCGTCGATCACGCCGCGCTGCATGGAGGTGTAGATGTCCGGCGCCGGCATGCCCACGGGGCTCGCCCCCATGTTCTCCAGCATCTGGCCGGCCACCGCGGTGGGACGGCGGATGCGCAGCCCTTCGAGATCGGAAGGCACCTGCACGTCGGTATCGATGGTATGGATGCCGCCCGGGCCGGTGGTGAAGAAGAACAGCGGACGGGTGTCCTCGTATTCGCTATCCAGGTGGCCCTCGTCATACAGGGTCTGCAGCACACAGGCGCCCTGGGTCGCGGTGGTGGCCACCCCCGGCAGCTCGACGATCTGGGAGAGCGGGAAGCGCCCGGCGGTGTAACCCTGAGCGGTGGCGCCGACGTCGGCGATGCCGTTGGCCGCCGCCTCGTAGATGGAGTCGGGCTTGGCCAGGGTGCCGGAGGGAAACATCTCCACCCGGAGCTCGCCGCCGGACTCCTCCTCCAGGGTGGCCGCCCACTGCTCGAAGATCTCCTGGTTGACCCCGGAGGCGCCGGGCCAGAAGTGCGCCATGCGCAGGGTGGTGGAGGCCTGGGCGGCGGAAGCGGCGGTCAGGCCGGCGATGGACACGGTCAGCAGGCAGCGAGTCAGGACGCGTTTCATGGGAGTCCTCCGGGGCGTTGTTGTATGGGCATGGCTGTATGGACTTATCGAAAGTTCGCATCCCGAATACACGTTCGGGACAAGGGCAAGCTACCCCACTCTCTCGGCCCTGAAAAATGGACCTTGGTCTAGGATAGGACGCCCGCCGGCGATACACCCATGCCCCGACAAACGGAAACGCCCCGGCCAGGACAAATCGCCAGTAAAGTTGGACGATTCGCATATTCCTGTCGGGGCGTCGTGCTTCCCGTCAGCCGCGTCGTCCTCGGCAACGGGCCGAAAGAGCGGCGTCAGCGTGGTTCCACCATGAAGCCGGAGAAGAAGTCGTCGAGCTCAACGAAGCCATCCAGCGGCAGCAACAGGGAGACGTACTGGTCCGGGCGCACCACTACCAGCGCGCCGGCGCCGCGGTCGATGCCGCGCAGGTCGAAGATGTCCCGGTCGGTGCCCGGCACCGGCGCATGCGCCTTCTGGTAGTCCTGCAAGCCGAGGGGGCCCTTATGGCGGCCTCTCGACGGCCAGCGCCCTGCCCGGCAACCTGCTGCGGCGCTGCCACCAGATCAGCGTCGCGATCTTCCTGCGCATGTGCGAGGCCTTCGAGCTGACCCAGCTGCAGTACATCATCCTCTGCGCCCTGGAGGAGAAAGGGGCCATCGACCAGATCACCCTGGGCGGTCACACCGCGCTGGACCGCAACACCGTGGCCGTGGTGGTACGCAAGCTTGAAGAGCGCGGCCTGGTGAGCCGCGACCGCAACCCCGAGGATCGCCGCTCGATGCTGGTGAGCCTGACCGAGGAGGGCCGTCGGCTACGCCACGCCGCCGAGCCCGCCGTGGCCGAGGTGCAGGAGGCGCTGCTCGCCCCCCTGGCTAAGGAGGAGCAGGAAACGCTCTGCCGACTGCTGCAGACCGTGGCCGACGAGAACAATCACCTGAGCCGGGTCCCCGTGCGCCAGGCGGGCTGAGTCACCGAGTCGGAAACGCCGTTCAGGCTCTAGGAGAGACCGCAGCAGGCCTTGGCCTTGCGCCCACTGCCGCAGGGGCAAGGCGCATTGCGACCGGGCTTGAGGCGTTCTACCACCGGGGTGCCGTCCAGGTAGGTCCAGTGCCCCGCCTCGCGCACGAAGCGCGAGCGCTCCTCGAGTACCGCCCAGCGTCGCCCCTCGCGGAAGGTGGCACGGAAGTGCACCCAGCCGCTCTCGCCCGCCTCCCCACTGTCGAGGATCTCGAGGCGCTTCCAGGCGGTCGCCTCGTCACGCTCGAGCATCGACGGCCGGGTGCTGGGGTGCCAGGTCGAGAGCAGATAGTCGGTCAGCTGCAGCGCGAAGGCGCTGTAGCGCGAGCGCATCAGCGCCTCCGGGGTCGGCGCGGGCTCGCCGGCGTGGTAGCGACCGCAGCAGTCGGCCAGCGGCAGGCCACTGCCGCAGGGACAGGTGGTGGGACTCAGCATAACTTGCCCATCTCCATGGCCGGTTCGGGCGAGACCCCCTGGTCCAGGGCCGCCTCTCGCTCCACGGCCAGGGCGCGGCGGAAGGCCGGGCGCCGTTGCAGGCGCTCCCAGTAGGCGGCCACCGCGGGCTTGAAGCGCTCGGCGAGCCCCACATGCTCGGCCAGCAGCAGCGCATACCCCACCGAGACATCGGCGGCGGTAAAGCGCCCCGCGCACAGGAAGGGCTCACGCTCTAGACGCGGCACCAGGGTGCGCAGGCGCGACAGGCACCAGCGGGCATAGTCTTCCACCACCTGGGGCTGGCGCCGCTCCGGCGGCTCGAAGTGGCCGTAGCGCAGCACCAGGGTCTGCGGGAAGGTGAGCGTCGCCTCACCGAAATGCAGGAAGTTGAGGTAGTCGCCATAGGCGGGCTCACCCGGCGCCACCTCGAGCCCCGCCTCGGGCAGCCTCGATGCGAGATACTGGCAGATGGCCGCGGACTCGGTCATCGCCACCTCGCCGTCGAACAGCGCCGGTACGGTGCCCAGCGGGTTGATCTCGAGGAAGGCCTCGTCATGCGCCCGCGGCGGGAAGGGGTGCATCACCAGCTCATAGGGCAGCCCCAGCTCCTCCAGCATCCACAGGGGGCGGAAGGAGCGTGCGCTGACACAGTGGTGGAGCTTGATCATGGCGGTATCCAGGCAACGGTCTTACGGTCATGGTGCCCCGAACGCCGCGGGTCGCGAAAGCCCCTCTCCCTCACCAGTCTAAAGACGCCGAACCCGCCACTTGGGCGGGTTCGGAAAGTTGCCATCAAGACAGCGGGCTCACTCCCACTCGATGGTCGCGGGCGGCTTGCTGCTGACATCGTAGGTGACGCGGGAGACGCCGCTGAGCTCGTTGATGATGCGGTTGGAGACCGTCTCCAGCAGCTCGTAGGGCAGGTGGGCCCAGCGGGCGGTCATGAAGTCGATGGTCTCCACCGCACGCAGGGCGATGACCCACTCGTAGCGGCGGGCGTCGCCGACCACGCCCACCGAGCGCACCGGCAGGAAGACGGCGAAGGCCTGGCTGGTCTTGTGGTACCAGTCCGCCTTGTGCAGCTCCTCGATGAAGATGGCGTCGGCCTCGCGCAGGATGTCGGCATACTCCTTCTTAACCTCGCCGAGGATGCGCACGCCCAGGCCCGGCCCCGGGAAGGGGTGGCGGTAGACCATGTCGTAGGGCAGGCCGAGCTCGACGCCGAGCTTGCGCACCTCGTCCTTGAACAGCTCGCGCAGCGGCTCGACGAGCTTGAGCTTCATGGTCTCGGGCAGGCCGCCAACGTTGTGGTGCGACTTGATGACATGCGCCTTGCCGGTCTTGGCGGCGGCGGACTCGATGACGTCCGGGTAGATGGTGCCCTGGGCCAGGAAGTCGACGCCCTCGATCTTGGCGGCCTCGGCGTCGAAGACGTCGATGAAGGTGTTGCCGATGATCTTGCGCTTGGCCTCGGGGTCGGCCTCGCCCTCGAGGCGCGACAGAAACTGCTCCTCGGCGTCGACGCGGATCACCCGCACGCCCATATGGCGGGCGAAGGTCTCCATCACCTGGTCGCCCTCGGCCTTGCGCAGCAGGCCGTTGTCGACGAACACGCAGGTGAGCTGGTCGCCGATCGCCTTGTGCAGCAGCGCGGCCACCACCGAGGAGTCGACGCCGCCGGAGAGGCCGAGCAGCACATGACGGTCGCCCACCTGGGCGCGGACGCGCTCGATCTGGTCTTCGATGATCTGGGCCGGGGTCCAGTTGCACTCAGCCTGGCAGATATCGATCACGAAGTGCTCGAGGATGCGCTGGCCCTGCAGGGTGTGGGTCACCTCAGGGTGGAACTGCACGCCGAAGAAGCGCTTCTCCTCCCAGGCCATGGCGGCGATGGGGCAGCTCGGCGTGGAGGCGGTGACGGTGAAGGCGTCGGGCACCCGGGCCACCTTGTCGCCGTGGCTCATCCACACGTCCAGCAGGCTCTTGCCGGTCTCAGGGTCGACGTGGTCGGCGATGTCCTTGAACAGCGCGGTCTCCTCGTCGAGGCGGATCTGGGCGTAGCCGAACTCGCGGACGTGGGAGCCCTCCACGGCGCCGCCGAGCTGCTCGGCCATGGTCTGCATGCCGTAGCAGATGCCCAGCACCGGCAGGCCCAGCTCGAACACGCACTGGGGGGCGCGGGGCGAGCCCAGCTCGGTGACCGACTCCGGGCCGCCGGCGAGGATGATGCCGTTGGGGGCGTACTCGCGGATCTCGGCCTCGGTGATGTCGAAGGCGCGGATCTCGGAGTAGACGCCGATCTCGCGCACGCGGCGGGCGATCAGCTGGGTGTACTGGGAGCCGAAGTCCAGGATCAGGATCTTGTGGGCGTGAATATCGGTCATCTGGCTTTCCTTTGGGAAACAACAGCGCCGAAAACACGAAAGCTGGAAGCGGCCCTCACGGGTCCGCTCCCAGCTTCACGCGTCCGGCATCAAGCTTGGCTCAACCCGCGCGGTAGTTGGGGGCTTCCTTGGTGATCTGGACGTCGTGCACGTGCGACTCGTTGAAGCCGGCCCCGGTGATCTGCACGAACTGCGGCTTGGTGCGCATCTCCTGGATGTCGCGGCAGCCGGTGTAGCCCATGGAGGCGCGCAGGCCACCCATCAGCTGGTGGACGATGGCGCCCATCATGCCCTTGTAGGGCACGCGGCCCTCGATGCCCTCCGGCACCAGCTTCTCGGCGCCGGCGTCCTTGTCCTGGAAGTAGCGGTCGGCGCTGCCCTGGCTCTGGGACATGGCGCCCATGGAGCCCATGCCGCGGTAGGCCTTGTAGGTGCGGCCCTGGTAGAGCTCGATCTCGCCGGGGGCCTCCTCGGTGCCGGCCAGCAGGCCACCCACCATCACCGCGCTGGCGCCGGCGGCGATCGCCTTGGCCAGGTCGCCGGAGAAGCGCACGCCGCCATCGGCGATCAGCGGGACGTCGTAGGGGGCGAGCGCCGCGGCGACGTTGGAGACCGCGGTGATCTGCGGCACGCCGACGCCGGCCACCACCCGGGTGGTGCAGATGGAGCCGGGGCCGATGCCCACCTTGACGGCGTCGGCGCCGGCCTCAGCGAGGTCACGCGCCGCCTCGGCGGTGGCGATATTGCCGCCCACCACCTGGATCCGCGGGAAGTGCTCCTTGACCCAGCGCACCCGGTCGATCACGCCCTTGGAGTGGCCGTGGGCGGTGTCGACGATGATCAGGTCCACGCCGGCCTCGGCCAGGGCCGCCACGCGGTCCGGGGTCTCGGGGCCGGTGCCCACGGCGGCGCCGGCCAGCAGGCGGCCGTCGGCATCCTTGGCGGCGTGGGGGAAGGTGCGCGCCTTCTCGATGTCCTGGAAGGTGACCAGGCCGCGCAGGCGGAAGGCGTCGTCCACCACCAGCATCTTCTCGACCCGGTGCTCCTGCATCTTGCCCTTGATCACGTCGAGCCCGGTGCCCTCCGGCACGGTGACCAGCCGCTCGCGCGGGGTCATGATGTCGGCGACGCTGTCGCCATGGTTAGGCTGGAAGCGCATGTCACGCTCGGTGACGATGCCCACCAGGGTCTCGCCCTCGACCACGGGGAAGCCAGAGAAGCCGTGCTCCTCGGCCATGGCCAGCAGGTCCTCGAGCTTGGCCTTGGGGCCCACGGTGACCGGGTCCTTGACGATCACGCTCTCGTGCTTCTTGACCTTGCGCACCTCGGCGGCCTGGTGGGCGATGGTCATGTTCTTGTGGATGATGCCGATGCCCCCTTCCTGGGCCATGGCGATGGCCAGGCGCGCCTCGGTCACGGTATCCATGGCCGCGGAGAGCAGCGGGATGTTGAGGTGAAGGTCACGGGTCAGGCGAGTCCGCAGGCTGACGTCCTTGGGCAGGACCTCGGAGTAGCCGGGTACGAGAAGGACGTCGTCGAACGTCAGGGCTTCTTGGGCCATACGTAGCATAGTCGGCACACCCAGTGGGCTGGTGGGAGGAGAGAGGTGAAGTTAATCCCCCATTATAACGGGTGGAGGCGCCACTCGTCACGGGCAGTACGCCCTTCGCCCAAGCCCCTGATGGCAGCCGCGTGATAGGCTGGCGCCAACGCGCCCCGTGACGAGTCGCCGCCATGCCCGATGCCACCCCGCTCTCCGTCAGCGAGCTCAATCGCCACGCCCGCCAGTGCCTCGAGGGGCGCTTCGGCGAGGTGTGGGTGGAGGGCGAGCTCTCGGGGGTATCGCGGCCGAGCTCCGGCCACGTCTATTTCACCCTCAAGGATGAGCGTGCCCAGCTGCGCGGCGCGCTGTTCCGCCAGCGGGCGCGCTTCGTCGGCGCGCCGATGCGCGACGGCGACCGGGTCAAGGTACGCGGGCGGCTGTCGATATTCGAGCCCCGCGGCGACTACCAGCTGATCGCCGAGGCGGTACAGGCGGCCGGTGTGGGCGAGCTGCTGGCGGCCTACGAGCGGCTCAAGGCGCGCCTCTCCGCCGAGGGCGTGTTCGCCAACGCCCGTCCCCTGCCCTGCCCGCCGCGCCACCTGCTGGTGGTCACCTCGCCCACCGGGGCGGCGATCCGCGACGTGCTGGCGGTACTCGACGCGCGCTGGCCGCTGACCCGGGTGACGCTGATCCCGGTACCGGTGCAGGGGCGCGAGGCGGCGCCGGCGATGATCTCGGCGCTGGGCCTGCTCAACCGCCAGTCGGCGCTGGACCCGGCCCGCGACGCCGTGCTACTGACCCGCGGCGGCGGCAGCCTGGAGGACCTGTGGGCCTTCAACGACGAGCACCTTGCCCGGGCCATCTTCCATTCGCGACTGCCGGTGATGTCGGCGGTGGGCCACGAGGTGGACGTCTCACTCGCCGACTTCGCCGCCGATGCCCGCGCGCCCACCCCCTCCGCCGCCGCGGAGCGGCTGGTGCCGGACCGCCGCGAGCTCGCCGGGCGCCTGGCGACCCTGGGCGAGCGCCTGGGCCGCGCCACTCAGGCCCGCCTGGACGGCGAGGGCCAGCGCCTGGACCACCTGCGCGCCCGGCTGCGCCACCCCGGCGAGGGGCTGGCTCGCCAGCGCCAGGCCCTCGCGCAGCAACAGGAACGGCTACGGCGCGCCATGCGGCTACGCCTGGCGGAGGAGCGCCGTCGCCAGGCGCAGCTGGCCCACCGCCTGACGGCGCATCCGCCCGAGCGCCAGCTGGCCCAGGCCGAGCAGCGGTTGCAGGCAGCGCGGCGACGCCTGGCCACCGCCGCGCCGCGGGAGCTCTCCCGGCATCGCGAGCGGCTGGCCGGGGTGGTGCGCGAGCTCCAGGCGGTCAGCCCGCTGGCGGTGCTGGGCCGCGGCTATGCGATCCTCGAGGACCGCCATGGCCGGGTGGTACGCCGCGCGGAGGACGCTGCCCCCGGCGAGCGGCTGGCCGCGCGCCTCGGCGAGGGGCGCCTGACCCTCGAGGTGCTGGAGCGCGACAAGGCGCCGCAGGACAAGCCCCCATCGACTCGATAGATTATGAAATATGATTATTCCATAAAAACCTATCTATACTGGAGTCACTAAGCTTAGTCACAACGAATCTTGACGCGCTCGGCCAGATGCCGTTTCGTCGTCTGTCTCAACCGCCCGCGCCGCCGGCGAGGGCCCATCACCACGCAACAGGGAGTACCCCCATGTCTCTGCGCATCAATGACGTCGTACCGGACTTCGAAGCCGACACCAGCCAGGGTCCCATCCGCTTCCACGAGTGGCTCGACGGCCAGTGGGCGATCCTGTTCTCCCATCCCAAGGACTTCACCCCGGTGTGCACCACCGAGTTCGGTGCGGTGGCCCGGCTCGGCGAGGAGTGGAAGAAGCGCAACACCAAGGTGATCGGCGTCTCGGTGGACGGCGTGGAGGAGCACAAGGGCTGGATCAAGGACATCGCCAGCTACGCCAGCTGCGACGTCGGCTTCCCGATCATCGCCGACGAGGACCTCAAGGTCGCCAAGCTGTTCGACATGCTGCCGGCCGACGCCTACCTGCCGGACGGCCGCACCCCGGCGGACAGCGCCACCGTGCGCTCGGTGTTCATCATCGGCCCGGACAAGCAGCTCAAGCTCTCCATGACCTACCCGATGAACGTCGGCCGCAACTTCGCCGAGATACTGCGCGCGCTGGACGCCCTGCAGACCGCCAACGGCGAAAACGTCGCCACCCCGGCGGACTGGACCGTCGGCCAGGACGTGATCATCCCCACCAGCGTCTCCGACGAGGACGCCAAGGCGAAGTACGGCGAGTTCGAGACCGTCTTCCCCTACCTGCGCCGCGCCAAGCTGCCGCAGAAGTAAGCGACCCGGCAGCCGCCGTCGCCTCCGACCCCTGCCCTTCGGCAGGGGTCTTGCGTTGGGCGGGCGTCAGCGGCCTGGCTTGAAGGCGGAAGGCTCCAGGTCGTGGCGCCCCAGCAGCTTGTAGAAGTCGGTGCGGTTGCGACCGGCGATGCGCGCCGCCTGGGTGACGTTGCCCTCGGTGAGCTTGAGCACCTTGATCAGGTAGCGCCGCTCGAAGGCCGCCCGGGCGTCGTTGAAGGTGGGCAGGGCCTGCTCCTCGGCAGCCAGCGCCTGGGCCACCAGCGCCTCGGGGATGATGGCGGTGCTGGTCAGCGCCACGCACTGTTCCACCACGTTGAGCAGCTGGCGCACGTTGCCCGGCCAGGCGCTGCCCGCGAGCAGCTTCAGCGCCTCCGGCGAGAAGCCCTTGACGAAGGGCTTGTGGCGCTCCGCGGCCTGGGCCACCAGGTGCTTGGCCAGCAGCGGCACGTCCTCGGCGCGCTCCTGGAGCGGCGGCAGGCGTAGGTTGACCACGTTGAGGCGGTAGTAGAGGTCCTCGCGGAACTCCCCCTCGGCCATGGCGCGATCGAGGTCGCGGTGGGTGGCGGAGATCAGCCGCACGTCCACCGGCACCGAGGCGGTGGAGCCCAGCGGGCGGATCTGGCGCTCCTGCAGGGCGCGCAGCAGCTTGACCTGCAGTGGCAGCGGCATGTCGCCGATCTCGTCGAGGAACAGGGTGCCGCCGTCGGCGGCCTGGAAGAGCCCGCGATGCTCGCTCACCGCCCCGGTGAAGGCGCCCTTGGCGTGGCCGAACAGCTCGCTCTCCAGCAGCTGCTCCGGCAGCGCGCCGCAGTTGAGCGCCACGAAGGGCTTGTCGGCGCGGCGGCTGGCACGGTGGATGGCTCGCGCCATCAGTTCCTTGCCGGAGCCGGAGGGGCCGGTGACCAGCACGCTGACGTCGGAGGCGGCGACCATGCGCGCCTGCTCCAGCAGTCGCTCCATCTCGGGGCTGTGGGTGATGATCTCGGCGCGCCAGGCGTCGTCGCCCTCGGCCACCACCCCCGGCGTCTGGGCCAGCGCCTCCTCGATGGCGGCGAACAGCTCGTCGCGATCCACCGGCTTGGTGAGGAAGCTGAACACCCCTTCGCGGGTGGCGGCGACGGCGTCGGGGATCGAGCCGTGGGCGGTGAGCAGGATCACCGGCAGCCCCGGCACCTCGCGCTGCACCTCACGGAACAGCGCCAGGCCGTCCATCTCGTCCATGCGCAGGTCGGTGAGCACCAGGTCGGGGCGGTGGACCTCCAGGGCGCGCAGCGCCTCGCGGCCGCTCTCGGCGGTGGTCACCCGGTAGCCGCGGCTCTCCAGGCGCATGCCCAGCAGCTTGAGCAGGCTGACGTCGTCATCCACCAGCAGAATGTGCGCCGCCGGTCGTCGGCCGGTGCCGCCGGCCGGCGCCACGCGGGTGGCGTCGGCGCGGCCTTGCAGGGGAAACAGGGTCTTCACGGAGTGGCCTCCCTCAGGGTTCGGACTGCTGTCGCAGGTTGATGCTGCGCTCGATGGCGGTGAGCGCCTCGAGCTTCTTCTCCAGCGCCGCCTTCTCCTCCACCAGCTCGGCCTCGCGCGACTCGTGACGGCCCACCGCCGCGCGGCTCTCGGCCAGGCGTGCGGCCCGGGCGCGCCGCCCCTCCAGCTCGTTGAGCCAGTAGCGCAGCAGCGGCTGCAGGGCGACCGGCGCGGTGGCGAGATCGGCCTTGTAGAGCTCCGAGGCGCGCTCCCACTGGGACTCGCTGCCCCAGGCGAGGGCCACCGCCCGGGCGAGGCGCCGCTGCGGCAGCGACCCCTCCAGGCGGCCCAACACGTCATCGCGCCAGGCGCGATCGCCGCGCTGGGAGGCCAGCCCGAAGGCCACCCACTCCGGCAGCAGGCAGTCGTCGTCGTCGAAGTCCGGCAGCTCGGCACGGCAGCCGCTGGCCGCATCCTCGGCGGTCGAACGGCTGGCGGGCAGCTCGAAGGGCACCCGAGGCAGCGCCTCGCAGCCGGCGAGCCAGGTCACCGCCAGGCAGACCAGCAGGGGGCGAAGGCGAAGAAGGGTCATGGCATCAGTTCCTTGCGTGGGCGTCCGCCTCCAGGGCGGACTCGCTGTTGTCGTTCGCCGGCGACGGCGTGGCGGCCGGCAGCGTCAGCCGGAAGCACACCGCCAGGCGCGGGTCGTCCACCAGCGCCAGCTCGCCGCCCTGGAGCCGCGCGCAGTCGGCTGCCACCGAGAGGCCGATTCCCGAGCCCTTGAGCGGCCCCTTGCGGCGGGTCTGTCCCTGATAGAAGGCCTCGAACAGCCGCGGGCGGTCGGCCTCGGCGATGGGCTCGCCGCTGTTGGCCACCTCCAGCTCCAGGCGGTCGCGGCGCCGCCGGGCACGGATGACCAGCTCGCCGCCATCGGCGCCGTAGGCCAGCGCGTTGGAGACCAGGTTGTCCAGCAGGCGCATGGTGGCGGTGCGGTCCAGGGCACACTCCACGGGCCCATCGAAGCACTCGACCCGCATCCCCTTGTGGGAGAGCGCCAGGCGGTGCTTGGCCAGCACCTCCCGCACCAGGGTGGCCAGGTCGTGGCGGGCGATCTCCACCCGGCGGCTGTGCTGGAGGAGGTTGTAGTCGAGCAGCTGCTCGATCAGCCGCTGCAGCTCGCGGCCGCTGCCGTCGATCAGCTCGAGGATCTCGAGCTGGCGCGGGGTGAGGTCGCCGGCCACGCCGTCGGCGAGCAGCGCCGAGCCCTCGCGCACGCTGGCCAGCGGGGTCTTGAGCTCGTGGGACATGTGGCGCAGGAACTGCTGCTTCTCGGCCTCCAGCTCGTCGAGGCGCGATGCTAGCCAGCGCAGGCGCTCATCCAGCTGGACCAGCTCGGCCGGCCCCTGGACGGGCCGCGGGGGCTCGCTGCGGCTGCCGCTGCCGATGCGCAGGATGCGCCGCTCCAGCTGGCGCACCGGGCGGATGATCAGCCACGAGAACAGCAGCATCAGCACCAGGCTGGCAGAGACCAGGGCGCCGGTCTGCCACCACAGCCGCGCCTGCACGTCCTGGGCACTCTCGCGGATCGAGTCGATGCGGGTATCGATGCGCCGATTGGTGGCCTGGCGGATCGCCTCGGTGCGTTGGGCGAACTCCGGGAAGTCGGCGAGCCGCGCCTCGAACGCCTCCAGAGGCAGCCCGGGCAGCTCCGCCAGCTCGTCGAGCTGCCGCGACAGCGCCGCCACGTCGGGGTCATCGGGGAGCAGGCGGCGCTGCAGCGCCAGCAGCTCGCGATACTCCGCCAGCCGCTCAGCGTAGATCTCCAGCAGGCTCTGCTGCTCGAGCACGGCGTACTGGCGGGCGCTGCGCTCCATCTCCAGGGCCAGGGCCCCCAGGGTGCGGGCGCGACGGGTCTCCTCCACCGCCTGGCGGGCGCTGACGTCGGCGAGCCGGGAGAGCTCGGAAAGCGCCTGGGCGGCCTGGAACATCAGCACGGCCAGGGGCAGCATCACGGTCAGGAACGCGATCAGCACGAGTTGCAGCAGGGAACGGGGGCGCCAACGGCGCACGGCGCGGGTGGTCATGTCCAGCGATCTTCGCAGCGGGCCGATGGGCGGGGCGGTGGATGGGGCTGCCATCATGTCGAACCTTCAGGATACCAGAGTTTGCTTGGCGACCTCGGCCTCCGCTCCCGGCCCGGGTGGGCCGCGAAAAAAAGGGCCGGCAGGGCCGGCCCAAGTACGCAGGGAACTGAAGGGTCTGGAAACGTCGACGCCGGTCGACCTGGTCCGTCCGGCGTCTCCCCTTCCAGGCGGGCCGGGGAGGGCCCTCGAAGCCATGAGGCCACCCTGTGCCACCAGGGGCGGGTCGTCTCATGCGGCCGATGCGCCAGGCGCATCGCCCTGCTTCGTCGGTGGCGGCGTCGCCCGCTCGGGGCGCCGCCGCGCGATTCGATCCCCCGAGAGGGGGAGAGGCATCCATGCCAGGGCATCCTTGCCCCTTGGGGTACGCGTCCCTGAACGTGTCGGTACCCGTCTCATCGCAACCTAAGTCACACATCGCTAGGAGCAGACGCTGATCGCCGGGAGAGCGAGGCACAGGGCAGTGTGGTTCCGCCCCCCTCGGCGATCGAAAGCGGCTCGAGCCGTAATGAACCGCTTCCGTTTGCTCACCCATGGCATTGCGATCCGCGTGCCAGAATCTTGATTTCCTATAAATATCAGTAAGATAAAAATATACAGCGGAGGCGGACGGCGATCTCGAGGGAGAAGGGACGGGAATTCGGGGCATTTCTGTCGCCATATGGCAACGCGCAATCAGAGCAGGGCAATAACCCCTGATATGTCAGAAGGTTACGGCGTCGCCTATCGGCGACGCCGCCGGCCTGGGTGGCGCCGCCCGGCGACAGCTCGCCGGCCTCAGCCCAGCGTCTTGACCAGTACCTTGGACTTGCGGGCGTGGTTGTAGGTGTCGCGGCGCAGCGGCGGCAGCGCCTGGAGGTCGGCCAGGCGGAAGCCGTGCTCGAAGAACCAGTGAGTGGTGTGGGTGGTTAGGGCGAACAGCGCCGCCAGCCCCAGGCGCCGCGCCCGACGCTCGATCTCGGCGAGCAGCAGCTCGCCCCGGGCGCCGCCGCGGTAGTCGTCGTGGACAGCCACGCAGGCCAGCTCGCCCATGGCGGCATCGTCGAAGCGGTGCAGGGCCGCGCTGCCGATGATCATGCCGTCGCGCTCGATCACCACGTAGTCGTCGATCTCGTGCTCCAGGCGCTCCCGGGAACGCGGCACCAGCATGCCGCGCCGCTCCAGCGGCTCGAGCAGCTCCAGCAGGCCGCCGATATCACGCAGCTCCGCCGGGCGCAGCTGCTCGTAGCGGTGCCGGGTGATCATGGTGCCCACGCCGTCGCGGGTGAAGAGCTCGCCTAGCAGGGCGTCGTGGTCGTGCCAGGAGAGCAGGTGGGTGCGTGCCACGCCATGGCGCGCCGCCCGGCAGGCGGCCCCCAGGTGACGGGCCAGCTCGCTGCCGGCGGGCGCCTGGTCGAGCAGCGGCAGAGCCTCGTCCGGGGTCAGCTGGCGCTGCAGCTGGCCGCTGGCATCGAACAGGCCGCTGGCCTCGCCGAGCAGGATCAGCTTGTCGGCGGAAAGCGCCATGGCGGCGTGCTGGGCCACGTCGGAGGCATCCAGATCGAACACCTCGCCGGTGCTGGAGAATCCCAGCGGCGGCAGCACCACCAGCGAGCCCTTCTCCAGCAGCCCCTCGATGGCGGTGGCACGCACCCGGCGCACCTCGCCGCTGCGGTCGAAGTCGACCCCCTCGCGCACCCCCAGCGGCTTGGCCATCATCAGGTTGCCGGAGACCGCGGTGAGCTCGACGCCGTGCATGGGGGTGTTTGGCAACCCCAGCGAGAAGCGTGCCTCCAGCCACAGCCGCTGCTGGGCGGCGACCCGCTCGATGCAGGCCATCACCTCGCCATCGGCGACCCAGCGCCCCTGGTGCTGGCCCGGGGAGACCCCCGCCGCTTCCAGCGCCTGCTGCACCTGGGGCCGGATGCCGAACACCACCACCAGCCGCACTCCGAGGGTGTGCAGCAGCGCCAGGTCCTGGATCAGCTGCTCGCCGCGTCCCCGGGCCATCGCCTCGCCCTCGATCAGGATGACGAAGGTGCGTCCGCGATGGGCGTTGATGTAGGGCGAGGAGTTGCGGAACCAGTCGACGAAGGGGAAGCGTGTATCCAAGGGCCGCTCTCCGGCAGCGGGTGAACGAAAGGCGCTGGGGCGCCACGACTATAGCAGAGCAACGAAAACGGCGGCACCACTGCCGTGGTACCGCCGATCAGCAAGATTTCCCCACTGAAGGAAGCTCGATTTACGTCGCGAGCGACGTCAGGCTGGCCGCCGCCGCAGCGCAGCCGCCGGAGTGTAGCCCGCTACATGAGGACGGCGAGCAGCGCCGGCGGCCAGGATGGCGAGCGCAGCAGTAAATCGTTTTCCTTCAGCCGAACATGCCCTTGAACATGAAGAAAAACAGGATCGCCAGCGCCGCGCCGGCCGGCAGGGTGATCAGCCACGACATGGCGATGGTGCCGATCACGCGCAGGTTGAGCGCCGCCATGCCCCGCGCCAGGCCCACGCCCAGCACCGCGCCCACCAGGGTGTGGGTGGTGGAGATGGGCAGGCCGGTGCCCGAGGCCAGCACCACGGTGACCGCGGCGGCCAGGGTGGCGGCGAAGCCACGGCTAGGGGTGAGCTCGGTGATGCCGGTACCCACGGTGGCGATCACCTTGTGGCCGTAGGTGACCAGGCCGACGACGATGCCGCCACCGCCCAGCACCAGCACCCACCAGGGCACCAGGGCCGCGGCCTCGATCTCGCCGCCGGTCTGCACCACGCTGATCACCGCCGCCAGCGGCCCCACCGCGTTGGCCACGTCGTTGGAGCCGTGGGCGAAGGCCATGGCGCAGGCGGTGAAGATCATCAGCACGCCGAACACCCGCTCCACGCCCGAGAAGCCGAACTGGTCGGTCTGGCGGCTGCTGGCCTGGACCCGACGCTCCATCACCGTGCCCAGCGCCGCCACCGCGACGCCGGCGAGGATGGAGAGCAGCAGGCTGGCGCCGAAGCTCAGGTCGAGGCCGACATGCTTGAGCCCCTTGGTCAGGGTCACCATGGTCACCGCGAAGCCGACCAGGAAGACGTACATGGGCACGTAGCGCTTGGCCGCGGCGAAGGGATCCCGGGCCTCGAAGATCAGGTGCTGCACCGACTTGAACAGGGTGAAGGCGATGGTGCCGGAGAGCACCGGTGACACCACCCAGCTGGCGGCGATAGTCATCACCGAGCCCCAGTCCACCGAGGCGGCCCCCAGGCCCGCCACCGAGAAGCCGACGATGGCGCCGACGATGGAGTGGGTGGTGGAGACCGGCCAGCCCTTTATGGAGGCGATCAGCAGCCAGGTGGCCGCCGCCAGCAGCGCCGCTAGCATGCCGTAGACCAGCAGCTGGGGATCACCCTGGAGCAGCTCGGGGTCGATGATCCCCTTGCGGATGGTGTTGGTGACCTCCCCCCCGGCGAGCCAGGCGCCGAGGAACTCGAAGATCACGGCGATGATGATCGCCTGCTTGATGGTGATGGCGCGAGAGCCCACCGAGGTGCCCATTGCATTGGCCACGTCGTTGGCACCTACGCCCCAGGCCATGAAGAAGCCGAAGAGGCAGGCCAGGATGATGAAGATCTCGCCGTGCTGCGCAATGATCGACATGAGGATGTGTCCCCTCGTTGCGGTCGTGAGATGGCGTAACGTTTCGGCCCCGGGATCGCCGGGGCCGTGGTGTTCAGCTGGCCGTCATGATCTGCAGGCGGCTGCCGACGCGCTCGGCGCGGTCGGAGAGCTCGCCCACCCAGTCGATGATCTTGTAGAGGAACATCACGTCCACCGGCGGCAGGCGATCCTCGAGGCCGAACAGCTGGCGGCGGATGGCGATCTGCTGGTCATCGGCCTGCTGCTCCAGGCGGTGCAGCTCGCGGATCAGCTTCTGCATGACGTCGCTGACGTTGCGGCCGAAGCCCGACTCGAGCAGGTCCTTGAGCTCCTCGAGGGCATGGCGCGCCTGGGCCACGCAGGCCACCGCGGTGCGCATGTAGTCGCGCATCGGCTGGGCCAGCTCCTCGGGCACCTGCATGCGGCGGCCGAGCATGATGCCGGTGATGTCGCGCACTTTGTTGGCGATCTTGTCCTGTACGCTGATCAGGTCGAGCAGGTCGGAGCGCGACACTGGCAGAAAGAGGGTGCTGGGGAGATTGAGGCGCAACTCGGTCTTGAGCTCGTCGGCATCGTGCTCGAGCCGTGTGACCGTCTCACGGTGGGTCGCCGCCGCCTCCCAGTCGCCCTCGAGGGTGGCCTCGAAGAAGGGCAGCAGCTGGTCGGCGCACTCACTCGTCTTGACGATATGGGCCAGCAGCGGCTGGAATGGCGAGCGACCGAACATCGCGGAGAAGGGGTTGGATGTCACCATGGGGCATCTCGAAACCTGGAAAATGGCGGCGTCAGTATAGTGACCGAGGCTGCTATCGTCATGAAAAATTCACTTAAGCGTCACCCACACAAGGTAGCCCCGCCATGAGCCAGGAGATCGAACTCAAGCTCGCCCTGGGGCCCGAGGGGCCCGCCGCCCTGAGGGGCCATCCGCTGCTCCGGGTCCTCCCCGCGACGGTCGCCGAGCTCGGCAACACCTACTACGACACCCCCGAGGGCGAGCTCGAGTCGGCACGCATGGCGCTGCGCCTGAGGCGCCTCGACGGGCGCCTGCTGCAGACGGTGAAGACCCGCGGCGAGGGCGGCGGCGGGTTGTCGCGACGCGGCGAGTGGGAATGGGAGGTGCCAGGCCCGGGGCTCGACCTCGCGGGGCTTGCGGGGCTGCCGCCGGCGGCGCTCGGCGAGGCCGTGCTGGAGCGGCTGGAGGCACGCTTCACCACCGACTTCCGCCGCGAGGCCTGGACCCTCGAGCACCGGGGGGCGCGTATCGAGCTGGCCCTGGACGAGGGGGCGATCCTCGCCGCCGGGCGGCGGGTGGCGATCCGCGAGCTGGAGCTGGAGCTCAAGGCGGGCGAGCCGGCCGCCCTGTGGTCGCTGGCCGAGGCGCTGGCCGAGCGGGTGGCGCTGCGTCCCTCGGACACCAGCAAGGCGGCCCGTGGCGGCGCCCTGCTCGCCGGCGAATGGCGCCTGCCCGAGGGCAACTCGGCCACGGCCTGGCTGCACCGGGCGGTGGTGGCGCTGGATGCCCACGCCGACACCGGCGAGCCACGCCTTCGCGAGGCGGCCCGGGAGGCCTTCCAGCGCCTGGCCGCCCTGGGCGACACCGAGACCCGCGACGACGCCCGCGCCCTGGCGGCGGCGCTGGCCGACGAGACGTCGCCGACGCCGGCCCTGGGCCGCAGACTGCTGCGCCTGTCACGACGCCTTTCCAGCGCCTCGCCGCTGGCCTGATCGCCCCACCACAAGGATGCCGCCGTGAACCACCTCCCCAAGCCCGCCGCCGAAGGCCTGCGCACCCGGGTCTTCCAGATCATCTTCGAGTCCGACACCCCGCTGGCCAAGGGCTTCGACATCGCCCTGATCGTGGCGATTCTCGCCAGCGTGCTGGTGGTGATGTTGGAGAGCATCGAGAGCCTGCGCGCCGACTACGGCACCCTCTTCTTCTGGCTCGAGTGGGGCTTCACCATCGCCTTCACCCTGGAGCTGGCGGTGCGCCTCTACTGCCTGGAGCGGCCGCTGCCGTACCTCAGGAGCTTCTACGGCATGGTGGACCTGATCGCCATCCTGCCCACCTGGCTGGCGCTGCTGCTGCCCGGCGCCCAGACCCTGGTGATGGTGCGCCTGCTGCGCACCCTGCGCATCTTCCGGGTGCTGCGGCTGATGGAGTTCGTGGGCGAGGGGCGGCTGCTGATCGGGGCGCTGAAGCGCAGCAGCCACCAGATCTTCCTGTTCCTGTTCACGGTCTTCATGCTGGTCTCGATCTTCGCCTCGATCGTCTACCTGATCGAGCCCGCCGAGGCCGGCTTCACCAGCATCCCCACGGCGATCTACTGGGCCATCGTCACCCTGACCACGGTGGGCTTCGGCGACATCGTGCCGGTGACCCCGCTGGGCCAGGCGATCTCGGTGATGGTGATGCTGATCGGCTACTCGATCATCGCCGTGCCCACCGGGGTCTTCTCCGCCGAGGTGATCCGCTCGATCCGCGCCGACCGTTACTCCGACGAGGCCTGCCCGGGGTGCGGCCACGACCGCCACGAGCAGCGCGCCAAGTACTGCTTGCTGTGCGGCACCTGGCTCGACGAGGACAGCCCCGACCCGCGGCTCAGCGAGGAGGAGCAGGCGGCCTGGTGGGAGGAACATGGCGGCCGGGGCAACGACGCCTGACCGCCAGGGAGGGAGTTACTCGCGGAAGGGTTCGACGTCGCCGCGCCCCTCACGCAGGATCCTGGGCGGCAGCTCGCGCAGGTCCACCACGCTGGTGGGCTCCAGGTGGCAGGCGCCGCCGTCGATCACCAGGTCGAGGTGGGCACCGAAGCGCTCGCGGATCTCCTCGCCGTCGGTCATCGGCAGCTCCTCGCCCACCGGGATCAGGGTCACGCTCATCAACGGCTCGCCCAGCGCCTCGAGCAGGGCATGGGTGATGCGGTGGTCGGGCACGCGCACGCCGATGGAGCGCCGCTTGGGGTGCAGCAGCAGCCGCGGCACCTCGGTGGTGGCGGTGAGGATGAAGGTGTAGGGCCCCGGGGTGTGGGCCTTGAGCAGGCGGAAGACGGCGTTGTCCACCTTGGCGTAGGTGCCGATCTCGGAGAGGTCGGAACAGACCAGGGTGAAGTTGTGCTTGTCGTCGAGCGATCGCAGCCACTTGATCTTGTCGATCGCCTTCTTCTCGCCCAGGGAACAGCCCAGGGCGTAGCCGGAGTCGGTGGGATAGGCCACCACCCCGCCCGAGCGGATGATCTGGATCGCCTGGTCGATCAGGCGCTTCTGGGGATTCTCGGGGTGGATCTGGAAGAACTGGCTCATGGTCACGCTCCTTGGGTGAACCGCGGCGCCAGCCGCGGGTGGGTCCATACCGGTGGCGTGGCGGTGCGCGGCACCGGGCCGAGGCTACCCGGGGCCAGGTGGCCGCCGGGGGAGTGGAAGTCGCTGCCCAGCGAAGCATAGAGCGAGCGCTCCTGGAGCTGGCGCGCCAGGTCACGGGTCACGTCGGCATTCTGGAAGCCGCTGACCAGCTCGGCGGCCTGGCCGCCGGCGGCGGCGAAGTCATCCAGCAGCAACCCGCGCTTGCGTCGGGTCAGGCCGTGGCGCAGGGGATGGGCCAGCACCGCCACCCCGCCGGCATCCAGGATCCAGCCCACCGCCTCGGGGATCCCCGGCCACAGCATCTTGACGTCGCCAGGCTTGCCGTCGCCCAGGTACTTGTTGAAGGCGGTAGCGATGTCGGGCACCCGCCCGGCCGCCACCAGCGCCCGGGCGAAGTCGGGGCGGCCCAGCGGCCGCTCGCTGCCGGCCTGCTCCCGCGCCCGGGCCAGGGCATCGGGCAGGCCCAACTTCTCCATGCGCGCGGCGATGGTCTCGGCGCGCCGGGTGCGCGCCTCGGCCTGGGCCGCCAGGCCCGCCACCAGGGTGCCCCGGGCGCCCGCCGGCAGCAGCCCCACCACGTGGATGTTGTGGCCGCGCCACTGGGTCGAAAGCTCGCAGCCGGCGATTAGCACCAGCCCCTGCGCCTCGGCGGCCGCGGCGGCCTCGGCCACGCCGTCGACGGTGTCGTGGTCGGTCAGCGCCATGTGGGTCAGGCCCCGCGCGGCGCACAGCGTCACCAGCTCGGCAGGCGGCAGGGTGCCGTCCGAGGCGGTGGAGTGCATGTGCAGGTCGATGGTGAGCGGGCCGGGGTCGCCCGTGAAGCGGTCGGGAAGCGGGTGCATTGGCATGACGCCGGGCGGCGACTTTGTCAGAATGGCCCTTCATGGTGCGCGCCAGACCGGTGCCGGTCAATGGCGCCCGAGCCCGCGGCGCGAGCCGCCCCACAGAAGGAAGCCCCCATGCTCTACGCCATCATCAGCGAAGATGTGAACAACAGCCTGGAGCGTCGCCTGGCCGCGCGTCCCGACCACCTGGCCCGCCTCGAGGCGTTGCGCGACGAGGGCCGCCTGGTGCTGGCCGGCCCCCACCCCGCCATCGACGGCGAGGACCCGGGCGAGGCCGGCTTCTCCGGCAGCCTGGTGGTCGCCGAGTTCGAGAACCAGAAGGCGGCCCAAGCCTGGGCCGATGCCGACCCCTACATGATCGCCGGCGTCTACGCCCGGGTGACGGTCAAGCCCTTCAAGAAGGTCCTCCCCTGACCCACCGCACTTCCCCACAGGCGGTTTTGCACAGCGACTGTGGATAACGCTGTTGAAACGCCGCGGATGCCTGCCGGAAGCCCCCGGCCCCTGCCGCCGCGGCCCCATCGATCACATCCTGACCAGCGCCCGGAGCCACCGTGACCGCCGCCCCCGATGGCCTGCCGCCCCTCGCCGCCCTGGAGACCGCCCGCCTCGACTGGCGCGACGACCCCGACGGTGAGGCCGCGCCGCACTCGGCCGCCTTCGACGACGTCTACTTCTCGCGCCAAGACGGTCGCGCCGAGACCGAACATGTCTTCCTCGCCGGCAATCGCCTGCCCGAGCGCTTCGCCGCCTGGCGGGCCACCCGCCCCTTCGTGATCGGCGAGACCGGCTGCGGCACCGGGCTCAACCTGCTGTGCGCCTGGGCCTGCTTCGATGCCCATGCCCCGGCCGGGGCGCGCCTCCACCTGGTCTCCACCGAGAAGTTTCCCCTCACCCGCGAGGACCTGGCCCGGGCGCTCGGCGCCTGGCCCGACCTGGCCGAGCGGGCCCGCGCCCTGATCGAGCAGTGGCCCCGGCCGGTGGCCGGGGTCCACCGCCTATGGCTCGATGAACGTGTCACCCTGGACCTGCACCTGGGCGATGCCGCCGAACGCCTGGCGCTGCTCGAGGGCCGGGTCGACGCCTGGTTCCTGGACGGCTTCGCGCCGGCCAGGAACCCCGAGATGTGGCGGCCCGAGCTGTTCGCCGCCATCGCGGCCCGCTCACGGCCGGGCGCCACCTTCGCCACTTTCACCTGCGCCGGCGTGGTCAAGCGCGGCCTCGCGGCGGCCGGCTTCGCCTGGCGCAAGGCGCCGGGCTTCGGGCGCAAGCGCGAGATGCTCTGCGGCGAGATCGAGGCACCACCGGCACAGGCTCGCCGCCACGCCACCCCCTGGTTCACCCCGCCGGCACCGCGGCCGCCGCATCGGGTGGCGGTGATCGGCGCCGGCATCGCCGGGGCCAGCACCGCCGCCGCCCTGGCCCGGCGCGGGGTCGAGGTGACGCTGATCGACCGCCTCGACCGCGCCGAGCTGGCCGAGCTCCCCCTGCAGGGCGCCCTCTACGTCAAGCTCGCCGCCGATACCAACCGCCAGAGCCGTGTCTACCTGGCGGGGCTCCTGCACAGCCGCCGCTGGCTCGCCCGCCTCGACCCCGAGGAAGAGGTGTGGCGACGCTGCGGCGTGCTGCAGCTAGCGCTGGGCGAGAAGGAGCAGCGCCGCCAGGCGCGCTTCCTGGCCAACCACCCGCTGCCCGAGGCCGTGGTGCGTGGCCTCGATGCCGAGGCGGCCGGCGCTGCCGCCGGCGTGGCGGTGGAGGCCCCGGCGCTGGAGTATCCCGAGGCGGCCTGGGTCAGGCCGCTGGCGCTATGCGCCCGGCTGGCGCGCACGCCGGGGATCCGCTTCCGGCAAGGTGAGGTCAGGTCGCTCGAGCGCGACGGTGAGGGGTGGCGGCTGACGTTCGCCGAGGGGGAGGCCGAGCTCGCCGACCAGGTGGTGGTCGCCACCGCGACCGAGGCGGGACGCTTCGCCGAGACCGCTCCCCTGCCGCTGCAGCCGGTACGCGGCCAGCTCAGCCAGCTGCGCCTGCCGCCAGGGGCGCCCGCGCTCAAGCGGGTGGTGTGCGCCGGCGGCTATGTGCCGCCGGCCGCCGACGGGGTGCTCAACTTCGGCGCCACCTTCGGCCCCGGCGACACCGACACCGCCGAGCGCGAGGCGGACCACGCTGCCAACCTCGCCGAGCTCGAGCACGGCCTGCCGCGCTTCGTGGCGGCCCTGCGCGAGGCCGGCGCCAACCTCTCCCCGGCGGCGCTGTCCGGGGTGGTGGGGATACGCGCGGCCAGCCCCGACAAGAGCCCCTACGCGGGCCCGGTGCCCGACGCCGCCGCCTGGCGGGCGAGCTACGCCGTGCTGGCCCGGGACGCCACCCGCATCCCCGACGTCCCGGGCGCCCACCACGACGGGCTCTGGATCAGCGCCGCCCATGGCTCGCGCGGCATGGCCAGCGCGCCGCTGTGCGCGGAGTTGCTCGCCTCGCGAATCTGCGACGAGCCGCTGCCCCTGGAGCAGCCGCTGGTGGACCACCTGCACCCGGGGCGGCGGCTGATCCGCGACCTGATCCAGGGGAAGTAGCCTCGGCGCAGGACAGCGGGCAGCGCAGATGGCGGAGCCTGCGCCCTACCCCTCTTCTTCGTCGTCGGCCAGGTCTCGACCGAAGGCGCGCCACTGGGCCAGGGTCATCACCTCGGTGGACTCGGTCCTGAGGTCATGGGCGATGATCAGCTCGCCACGCTCGAGCTGGTGACGGAGCTCGGCGACCCAGCCACGCATCCCCTCGCCGGTATCGGTGGTATCGTAGCCCTGGCGGGTGACGAAGGCCTCGAGCAGCGCCTCCAGGGTCTCCCCGGGCAACATGCGGTGGGGCACCTCGATGAAGCGATCGCCACTCATGGCCCATTCCCCCTCGAAGCGTCCTCGGCGGGTTCGCCGGCCTCCCAGGCGGCCAGGCGCGCCAGGAAGGCCGCCTCGTCCAGCACCGGCACCCCCAGCTGCATCGCCTTCTCGAGCTTGCTGCCGGCGGCCTCGCCGGCCACCAGGCCGGCGGTCTTCTTCGACACGCTGCCGGCCACCTTGGCCCCCAGCGCCTGGAGGCGCGCCTTGCCCTGGTCGCGGGTCATGCTCTCCAGGGTGCCGGTGAGCACCCAGGTCTGCCCCGCCAGGGGCTGGGGCCGCTCGGCCACGGCCTCCTCCTCCCAGCGCAGGCCGCAGGCGAGCAGGTCATCGATGGTCTCGCGGTTGTGGGGCTGGCGAAAGAAGGTGTGCACGTGGGCCGCCACCACCGGCCCCACGTCCTCCACCGCCTCCAGGGCCTCGATATCGGCCGCCATCAGCGCCTCCAGGGTGCCGAAGTGGCGTGCCAGGTTGGCCGCGGTGGCCTCGCCCACCTCGCGGATGCCCAGGGCGTAGATGAAGCGCGGCAGCGTCGTCGTTTTCGCCTTCTCCAGCGCCGCCACCAGGTTCTCGGCGGACTTCCGGCCCATGCGGGGCAGCTCGGCGAGCCGCTCGGCCTCGAGGCGGAAGAGGTCCGCCGGGGTGGTGACCCACTCCCGCTCCACCAGCGCCTCGATTAGCTTCTCGCCCAGGCCCTCGATGTCCAGCGCGCGGCGCGAGGCGAAGTGCTTCAGCGCCTCCTTGCGCTGGGCCGGGCAGTAGAGCCCGCCCGAGCAGCGCGCCACCGCCTCGCCCTCGAGGCGCTCGATCTGCGAGCCGCAGGCCGGGCAGCGCGTCGGGAAGACGATCTCCCGGGCCTCGGCCGCCGCCTCGACCACCCGTACCACCTGGGGAATGACATCCCCGGCACGACGGATGGCCACGCTGTCGCCGATCCTCACGCCGAGGCGGGCGATCTCGTCGGCATTGTGCAGGGTGGCGTTGGCGACGGTGACCCCGGCCACCGAGACCGGCTCGAGGCGGGCCACCGGGGTGATGGCACCGGTGCGCCCGACCTGGAACTCCACGTCGTTGAGCCGCGTGACCTGCTCCTGAGCGGGAAACTTGAAGGCGATGGCCCAGCGCGGTGCCCGGGCGACGAAGCCCAGCTCGCGCTGCAGGCGCAGGTCGTCGACCTTGATCACCACGCCATCGATATCGTATCCGAGGCTGTCGCGGGCCTCGCCCAGCCGCCGGCAGTAGTCGATCACCCCCGCGGCGCCCTGGACCACCTCGAGGCGACTGCTGGTGCGCAGGCCGAAATCGCCCAGGCGGGCCATCAGGGCGCTGTGGGTGGTTTCGCCCGGGTCGGGCTCGACGCGGGCCACCTGGTAGGCGGTGAACTCCAGCGGGCGGCTGGCGGTGACCTTGGGGTCAAGCTGGCGCAGGCTGCCGGCGGCGGCGTTACGCGGGTTGGCGAAGACCTTGGTCTCCTCCGCCCGGGCCCGCTCGTTCATCGCCTCGAAGCCGGCGTGGCTCATGATCACCTCGCCGCGCACCTCGAGCAGGTCGGGTGGGGCCTCGCCGCGCAGCCTGAGCGGCACCGAGCGCAGGGTGCGCAGGTTGGAGGTGATCCCCTCGCCGGTGCGCCCGTCGCCACGGGTGGCACCGCTGGCCAGTCGCCCGTTCTCGTAGACCAGCGACACCGCGGCCCCATCGAGCTTGGGCTCGCAGCAGAAGGCGATCGCCTCGCCGTCGCGCTCCAGCCGCTCGGCCACGCGCTGGACGAAGGCCTCGAGCTCGGCCTCGTCGAAGGCGTTGTCCAGCGAGAGCATGGGCACCGCATGCACCACCTCGGGGAAGCCCGCCTCCGGCGGCGCGCCGACCCGCTGGGTGGGCGAATCGGGGCTGGCGAGCTCGGGATGGTCGGCCTCGAGCTCCTGCAAGCGTCGCAGCCGGCGGTCGTAGTCGGCGTCGGTCAGGCGAGGATCGTCGAGGACGTAGTAGCGGTAGTTGGCATCGTCGAGTTCGGCGCGCAGGCGCTCGACCTCGTCGCGGGTCGTCGAGTCGGGCTGGGTCATTGCGTCCTGGTTCTCGGTCCTTGGCGGAGCCTCGACGGGCGAGGCGGGCATGTGCGCCTAGCTTATCAAAGCGACGACCCCCGTGGGCGGTGCCTCACGGGGGTCGTCTCGGGGCTGCCGAGCGCTGGTCGCCGGGTCAGTTCACCTGGTAACGATGCAGGCGGTTGCGCCGCACGAACTCCTGCACGCGCTGGCGGGAGAACTCCACGGTCTGGGCTGTCATCACGCTGTGATGCTCGTCCTTCAGCTCGCCGCCCAGGTGGCGCACGATCACCATGGCGGTCTCGACCATCGCCTCGAAGGCCGCGCCGCAATCCTCGGCGCCCGGCAGCGGCATCAGCAGGGTGATGCCCGCGGTGCGGAAGTCGTCCATCGCCTCGATGGGGAAGGTGCCGGGCTTGACCACGTTGACCATAGAGAACTGCAGCCGGCTCTCGGGATCCTCGGTCTCGAAGCGGTGGAAGACCCCCATCTCGCGATCGTAGCGCAGGCCGCAGGCCATCATCAGGTCGAGCAGGGCGGTGCCGGAGAAGCCCTCATCGTCGCGGGCCATCACCGAGATCACGATGATCTCCTCGGCCTGGCTCAGGGTGAGGCGGGCATGCTCGGCGCTGACGTCGTGGCGCAGGGCCTTCTCGAGCACCGGATGCACGCGCACCTTGTCACTGTGCCGGGACGCTTCTAGGGCGGCTTCCTCGGGAGCCAGGGTCTCGTTGGCCTCGGCGGCTACCGGGCGCGAGGGAGCGAAGAGCGGATCGCCCTCGTCCTCGTCCATGGCGGCCGCGGCCTGACGCCGACTCTCCGCCTCCTTCGCGGCAAGCGCCGACGCCTCCTCGGCCTGGCGGCGCTGCTCGGCCTGTTCGGCCGCACGACGCGCCTTCTCCTCCTCGCGGCGGGCCTTCTCGCGACGCTTCTGCTCGCGCCGCTCGGCCAGCCCCTTCTGCAGGGAGGCGCCGAAGCGCTGCACAGAGGCGCCCATGCGCTTCGAGCCACTCTTCAGGGAGTCGCCCATGCCGTCGAGGTCCACCAGGCGGTAGCGTTCGACGTCATCGAGCTCCTCGTGATCCCGGGGATCGGCGGCCAGGGGCGCCTCGCCATTCGAGGCGGCCGTCGCCGGAGCGGCATCGTCATCATCCAGTGCCGACAGGGTCGGCTCGTGGCGCGACGGCGGGACGGCCTCGGCACGCGGCTCATCGGACGCCGCCAGCGGCGACGCCTCGGCGGGCGCTTCTGGCTCAGACTCTGGCTCCGGCGTCTGGGTCACACCTGGCGTGGCTGCCGTCGGCTGCTCGGGCGCGGGACGCGGCGGCGCGGCGCGCCCGGCGGAAGCCGGGGTGGCAGGCGACGACGGGGCGGCGGCCCCTGCGGAGGGCATGGCGGCCTGGCCCCGCTCGGGTCCGGCCGCCTCGTCGGTGGTCGACGCCTTCCAGCTGGAGAGCACCCGGGAGGGCCCGGGATGCTCCTGGCGCTGCAGCTTGGGCTTGGATTGCACACGGCTGTAATCCGCGGGCCTGACGACTCGCGCCCCTCCGTTGGGCAGTTCCCAGTTGATTTCGGCCTCGCGGGCCGCCGCGTCGGGGTCGGTGCTGTGGGCGTCTTCCGCCACCTCATCGAGACGAGGGATGCGTCGCTGGCGCTGCAGGCGACGCACACCATCCACCACGATGAGGGTCACCAGCGCCAACCCCAGGATGATCAGCCACTCTCTAAGTTCCATGGGTCGTCAGCCTTTGCTAGGGCGCCATGCCTGATGGTTGTCCGTCACCAGCATAGCGCGATTGCCGAAAAAAGGGCCACTTTTTTTGTTTGTCAAGCCTTGGCGTTTGGTCACACCAGGCGACGACTACCCTTCGCAATCGCCCTTCGATGATCCCCCTGCTTCCATGCGATGCAGCATGTCATCCTTCCTTGTTACCCGTTTTCGGCCTTTCCTTCAAGCGTTCACGCCTCCGCCAGGGCGGCGGCCTCCTCGACGTCCACCGCCACCAGGCGGGAGACACCCGGCTCCTGCATGGTCACCCCCATCAACCTCTCGCCTGCCTCCATGGCGATCTTGTTGTGGGTGATATAGATGAACTGGACGCTCTCGGACATCTCCTTCACCAGCTTCGCATAGCGTCCCACGTTGGCATCATCCAGCGGCGCATCCACCTCATCGAGCATGCAGAACGGGGCCGGGTTGAGCTGGAAGATGGCGAACACCAGCGAGAGGGCGGTCAACGCCTTTTCCCCCCCCGAGAGGAGGTGAATGGTGCTGTTCTTCTTGCCCGGCGGGCGTGCCATGATCGCCACCCCGGTCTCCAGCAAATCGTCGCCGGTCAGCGTCAACCATGCGGTTCCGCCACCGAAGACTCGTGGAAAAAGTGACTGCAGGCCGGTGTTGACTCGCTCGAAGGTGTCGCGGAAACGGCTGCGGGTTTCCTGGTCGATGCGCCGGATCGCCCGGTCGAGGGTCTCCAGGGCCTCGCTGAGCTCGGCGTGCTGGGCCTCCAGGTAGTCACGCCGCTCGGCCTGCTGGTCATACTCCTCGATCGCCGCCAGGTTGATGGCGCCGAGCCGGCGGATGCGCTCGCCGAGCTCCTCGAGGCGGGTCTGCCAGGCGGACTCGGTGGCGTTGGGGTCGAGCCCCTCGCCCAGGGCCTGGGCGTCATGGCCCAGCTCGCGCAGCTGCTCGTCCTGCCCCTCGGCCTTGAGGCGCAGCGCCTGGACCTGCATGCGGGACTCCTGCAGCCGCTCGCGGATGCCCTCCAGGCCGCGCTCGTGGCCCTGGCGCGCTTGCTCGTCCTCGCGCAGCCGCTCCACCAGTTCGGCGGCACGGGCACGCACCGCGTTGAGGCTGCGCTCCTCGCGTTCGCGACGGTCGAGCAGCTCCTCGAGCCGCTCGCGGCGCTCCTCCTCCGGCTCGCGCAGCAGCTCGCGCTCCTCCTCGAGCTCCTCGAGGCGGCCCTCCAGGCGCTCACGCGCCTCGCCGGCGCGGCCCTGCTGCTCGGCCAGCCCGGCCCGTTCGGCGGCCAGGCGCTCCTGCTCTAGGGCCAGGCGCTGCAGCTGTTCCGCCAGGGGACGCTGCTGCCCACGCAGTTGGGTGAGCCGCTCTCGGGCCGCCAGGCGCTCGCGCTCCAGGCGCTCGCGCCGCTCGGCCCCCTCCTCCAGGCGCGCCATGGCGGCCTGCCAGGCCTCACGCGCCTCATCGATGGCGAGCACCGCCTCCTCCCGGGACTCGGCGAGGTCGGCGAGCTCCTGGTCGAGCTCCTCGGCACGTCCCTGGAGGTGCTCCAGGCGGCTGGCCAGGCCGCTCTGCTGGACGGCGAGCTGCTGGTGCTGCCGGTCGAGTTCGCGCTCCTCGCCGCGGCACGCCTCGAGCGCGTCATCGGCGAGGGCTACGCGCTCCCGGGCCGTCTCCAGGCGCGCCTCCTCCTCGGCGAGCCGGTCGTCCACCGCCGCCAGCTCGGTGCGTGCCTCCTGCTCGCGGCGGCGGCTGACCAGCAGTGCATCCGGTCCCTCGGCGGCGCCGCGGCGGCGTGCCCAGTCGGGCCCCAGCCAGAGGCCGTCCGGGGTGATCACGCTCTCGCCGGGCGCGAGTGAGCCACGCAGGGCCCAGGCCGCCTGCGGGTCCTCGACGCAGCGGATCGCCGCCAGCCAGCGTGCGGCGGCGCCGGCCCCTGCGACCCGCGCGGCGAGGCTCGCCTCGGGCGCCTCGGCCTCGCTCGCCTCGATCAGCCCCAGCTCCGCCGGGGCGGCGGACAGGGCCGCCTCGCGGCCGGCCAGGGGCGCGACCCGGGCGCGCAGCCAGGGGGCCAGCACCCAGGAGACGACCTCCTCCCAGCCGGGGTCGACGGCGAGGCGTTCGCCCAGCCGCGGCGCCGCGGCGAGGTCGTGGTCGGCGAGGTGGGCGTCGAGCGCCTCGTCGTGGTCGGCAAGCCCGGCCTCGATCAGCGCCTCCAGGGAGGCGAGCTCGCCGGAGAGCTCGCTGCGCCGCTGGCGCTGGGCCTCGCGGGCCGCCTCGGCCTGCTGCACCGCCTCCCGAGCCGCCTCGCGTTCGAGGGTGAGGGCCTCGCGGCGCTCCTCCAGGGCCTCACGCGACAGCGAAAGCTCGGCCAGCTCCTCACCGGCCGCCGCGTGCTGGGCAGCGAGGCCGCCGAGGTCCGGCAGCTCCTGCTGCTGCTGGCGCCGACGGGTGAGGTCCACCTCCAGGCGCTCGAGCCGCGACTCCCGCTCACGCAGCCGGTCCTGGCCGCGCTCGGCCTCGCGGCTCGCCGTTCGCCACTGCTCGCTGAACGCCTCCCAGGCGGCGTCGGCCTCCTCCGCCTCGGGCTCGGCCTCCTCCAGCGCCGCCTCCAGCTCCTCCAGGCGCTCGGCCAACGCCTCGCGCTCCGGCACCAGAGTCGCCAGGCGCTCGTCGAGGCCGGCCAGGCGCTCGCCGTCGTCCTCGCCCAGGCGGTCGAGCTCGGCGAGCTCGCGGCGGGCGGCCTCGAGGTCACGGGCCAGCTGGCCGTCACGGGCACGGGCATGCTCCAGGTCCTGCTCCAGGCGGGCGATGGCGGTGGTGGTCTCGAAGAAGCGCGCCTGCTCGGCATCGAGCTCGGTGGCCAGGCGGTCGTGGTCGGCGCGGGCCTCCTCCAGGCGGGTCTCGCACTGGCGCAGGCCCAGCACCTCGCGCTCCACCGCGGTCTCCAGCTCGGCGACGCGGCGCTCCTCCTCGCCCTGGCTGGTGCGCAGGGCGCGGGCGCGCAGCAGCGCCAGCTCGCCCTTGACCCGGTGCTCCTCGTTCTTGAGCTGCTGGTAGCGGCGCGCCGCCTCGGCCTGGCGCCTGAGGCGCTCGAGCTGCTTGTCGAGCTCCTCGCGGATGTCCTCCAGGCGCTCCAAGTTCTCCTGGGTGCGGCGCATGCGGTTCTCGGTCTCGCGGCGCCGCTCCTTGTACTTGGAGATGCCGGCGGCCTCCTCGAGGGTGGCCCGCAGCTCCTCGGGGCGCGCCTCGATCAGCCGCGAGATCATGCCCTGGCCGATGATGGCGTAGGAGCGCGGTCCCAGGCCGGTCCCCAGGAAGAGGTCGGCGATGTCGCGGCGGCGGCACTTCTGGCCGTTGAAGAAGTAGCTGGACTGCCCCTCGCGGGTGACCTGGCGCTTCACCGCGATCTCGGCGTACTGGGCATAGGGGCCGCCCATGCTGCCGTCGCGGTTGTCGAAGCGCAGCTCGATGGCGGCCTGCCCCACCGGCTTGCGCCCGGTGGAGCCGTTGAAGATGACGTCGGCCATGGACTCGCCGCGCAGGGTCTTGGCGGAGGACTCCCCCATGACCCAGCGCACGGCGTCGATGATGTTGGACTTGCCGCAGCCGTTGGGCCCGACGATGGCAGTCATGTTGCCATCGAAGGGCACCGTGACCGGGTCGACGAAGGACTTGAAGCCCACCAGGCGGATCGAGGTCAGACGCATCGACGGCGGCCCGCGCGGCTCATTCGACGACGCTGTCGATCACAACCTCGACCGGCTCGCCGTCGGTCTCGCCTACGGCGACGCCGGCGCGCTGGCCGAACATGTCGCCCGGCTGGGGCTCGGCCTGGCCACCCGCCGAGACCCGCACCACCAGGCGCGCCTGCTCCACCTGGGCGAGGCTGGCCTGGGGCGACATCGCGTGGCGGCCATCGAGCACCAGGTCGGCGGGGAGCTCCCCCAGGGTCAGGCGCGCCACCGCCAGGGGCGGCAGCTCACCGGCCATGTCTCGGGCGACCACGAACACCGGGGTGTCGGCATCCAGTCGGCCGGCGAGTTCCTCGTCGAGGCGGACCCGGGCATGGATGCCGGGCCCCTGGGCCGCCGCCTCCCCCTCGGGAGCCTGGCCGAGGCGCTGCTGGGCGATCTGGATGCCCTGGCGCAGCGCATCCGCCGAGCCGGGGTCGTTCATGCCGGCGATGGCGCGCCGCCAGTGGTCGATCGCCTCCTGGTAGGCGCCGCGGTCGAAGGCCTCGATGCCCAGCAGGCCGAGCACGGTGGGCTCGCTGGAGTTTTTCTCCAGGGTCTCGTCGACCAGCGACTGGACGCGCTCGGTGAGGCGGCGGCCGGCGACGAAGAACTCGATCTGGGCCAGCTGCGCCAGCAGCTGGGGATGGCGCCCCTCGATCTCGATCAGCCGCTCCAGGGCGTCGATGGCCTGGTCGCCCTGGCCGCTGTCGCGATAGAGCGGGAAGAGCATGCTCCAGACGTTGGGGTTCTCCGGCTGGCGCGCGGCCTGCTCCTCGAGGCGCTCGATCAACATCTCGGGGGAGCCCTGGGGGTCGCTCATTACCTCCTGGCGCACGTCCATCAGCGCCAGGTCGCCCTCGGCGCCCTCGTGCTGGTACCAGAGGGCACTGGCTACCACCAGCGCCAGCATCACCACCGGCACCGCCAGCCGGCCGGAGGCGGAGGGCTTCAGCGGCGCGCGCTTGAGACGTTCGGTATCCTCCAGCAGGCTCCGCTCGAGTTCCAGGCGGTCCTCCTCGAAGCGTGCCTCGTCGATATCGCCGCGCTCCCGGGCCTCCTCCAGGGAGGCGAGGCGGCGCCGGAAGACGGCCACGTTCTGTTCGGCGGTGCGGTCGTTGGCCTCATGGTCGCGCTGGGCGTCATGCACCGCGCGCGCCCGCTTGAGGGGCGCCACCAGCAGCCACAGGGCCGGCAGCAGCAGGAGGGCGAAGGCGATCCACAGCAGGGTCATTCGGTTCTCTCGCGGTTGATCAGGGCATCCAGGCGCTTGCGCTCCTCGGCGGAGAGCGCCTGGGCGGAGGCGTTGCGGCGGGAGCGCACCAGCAGCCCCACCAGCACCAGCCCCAGCACGGCCAGGGCGGCAGGGAGCCCCCACAGCAGGAAGGTGCGCCCCTCCAGCCGCGGGTTGTAGAGCACGTAGTCGCCGAAGCGATCCACCATGAAGTCGAGGATCTCCTTGTCCGAGCGCCCGTCCTGGAGCAGTGCATAGACGCGGTCGCGCATGTCACCGGCGATGGGGGAGTCGGAGTCATCGATGGCCTGGTTCTGGCACTTGGGGCAGCGCAGGGTCGCGGTCAGCTCCGCATAGCGCCGCTCCATGACCGGGCCATCGAACTCGCGAACCTCGATGCCCCCGGCCAGCGCCAGCCCCGGCAGCAGGAAGAGCAGCAACAGGGAGATCGATATCACTCGCACCATTTTTCCACCTCCGGCAGGATCACCTCGGTCACGTCCTGGGGCTTGATGTAACCGGTATGGTGATAGCGAATCACCCCGTCGGCGTCGACCAGGAAGGTTTCCGGCGCGCCATAGACGCCGAGGTCGAAGCCCAGGTCGCCGTCCGGGTCGAAGATATTGACCTCGAAGGGGTTGCCGAACTCCGCAAGGAAGCCCAGCCCCTTCTCACGGGTGTCCTTGTAGTCGACCCCCACCAGGCGCACGCCGCGTTCGGCGAGCTCCAGCAGCTGCGGCATCTCCTGCTTGCAGGTCGGGCACCACTCGCCCCAGACGTTGACCAGGGTGACCTCCCCCCGAAGCAGGGACTCGTCGACCGTGCGGGAAGGATCCTCCAGGGTCGTCAGCTCGAAGGCGGGAAAGGTCTCCGCCATCAGCGCCGAATCACGCTGGAAGGGGTTGAGCGACAGGCCCTGGTAGAAGAACACCGCCAGCACCAGGAAGATCGCCAGTGGCAGCAGCAGGATGAGGCGACGCTTCATGCGGTGGCCTCCCGGCCCGCCGGGCGGGCGGCCTTCTCCTCGGGGTCCGGCGCGGTGGCCAGGCGCCGGTAGCGCCGGTCGGCCACCGCCAGCACCCCGCCGAAGGCCATCAGCAGGCCACCCAGCCACAGCCAGCGTACGAAGGGCTTGTACTGCACCCTCAGCGCCCAGCTGCCGTCGCCCAGGTCCTCGCCCATGGCCACGTAGAGGTCACGGAAGAAGCCGGGGCGCAGCGCCACCTGGGACATCGGCATGCGGGTCGCCAGGTAGAGGCGCTTCTCGGGGTTCATGGCGAAGCTCCGGCGGCTGTCGCCGTGCTGCACGGTGATGTTGGCACGGTCGGCCAGGAAGTTGGGGCCCTGGCGGTGGGAGAGTTCGTTCATGGTGAAGGTGTAGCCGGCCACCTCGACGCTGTCGCCGGGGGCCATGCGCACGTTCTGCTCGATGCTGTAGTTGGAGACCACCGCCACGCCGACGATGGTCACCGCCACGCCGAGGTGGCCGAACTGCATTCCCCAGTAGGCCAGCGACAGCTTCTTGAGGCCGGCGCCCACGGAGCGGGCGTTGCGGGTCTTGTCGACCAGGTCACGCAGCATCGGCAGCACGATCCACAGCGCGGCGACCAGCCCCAGCGCCACCGCCGGGCTCCAGCGCTCGGCGAACAGCAGCGGCAGCACGCCGCCGAGGACCACGGCGCCCAGCGCGGCCAGCCACAGGCGCCGCACCAGCAGCGCCACCGGGGTCTGCTTCCAGCGCGCCACCGGGCCGAGCCCCATGAACAGCGCCAGCACCAGGGTCAGCGGCACGAACAGGGCGTTGAAGTAGGGAGGGCCGACGCTGATCTTGCCCAGCTCCAGGGCGTCGAGCAGCAGCGGGTAGACGGTCCCCATCAGCACGGTGATGGTCATGATCACCAGCAGGATGTTGTTGATCAGCAGCAGGGCGTCCCGGGAGAGCCAGGTGAAACCCACCTTGTGGCTGACCCGCGGGGCGCGCAGGGCGAACACCAGCAGCGACAGGCCCACGGTGATCCCCAGCAGCATCAGGATGAACTGGCCGCGGGTGGGGTCGTTGGCGAAGGCGTGCACCGAGGTGAGCACCCCGGAGCGCACCAGGAAGGTGCCCAGCAGCGACAGCGAGAAGGTGAAGATCGCCAGCAGCAGGGTCCAGCTCTTGAAGGCACCGCGCTTCTCGGTCACCGCCAGGGAGTGCATCAGCGCGGTGCCGGTCAGCCAGGGCAGCAGCGAGGCGTTCTCGACGGGGTCCCAGAACCACCAGCCGCCCCAGCCCAGCTCGTAGTAGGCCCACCAGCTGCCGAGGGCGATGCCCACGGTGAGGAAGGCCCAGGCCAGGTTGGTCCAGGGACGTGCCCAGCGAGCCCAGGCGGCGTCGAGACGGCCGCCCAGCAGGGCGGCGATGGCGAAGGCGAAGACCACCGAGAAGCCCACGTAGCCCATGTAGAGCATCGGCGGATGCATGATCAGGCCGATGTCCTGGAGCAGCGGGTTGAGGTCGGCGCCGTCGCTCGGCACGTTGGGCAGCAGCCGCTCGAAGGGGTTGGAGGTGATCAGCACGAAGGCCAGGAAGCCGGTGGCCACCAGGCCCAGCACCCCCAGCACCCGGGCCACCATGTCCCGGGGCAGCTCGCGGGAGAAGCGCGCAGCGAAGTAGCCCCAGGCCGCCAGCAGCAGGCTCCACAGCAGCACCGAGCCCTCGTGGTTGCCCCATACCGCGCTGAACTTGTAGTACCAGGGCAGCAGCGAGTTGGAGTTGTTGGCCACGTTGGCCACGCTGAAGTCGTCCAGCATGTAACTGGCGGTGAGACAGGCGTAGGCGATGGCCACGAACAGGAACTGCCCGGCCGCCATGGGCCGGGCGTAGGCCATCCACAGCGGGCGGCGGGTGGCCGCCCCGGCCAGCGGCATCACGCCCTGCACCGCGGCCATCAGCATGGCGATGACCAGGGCGTAGTGGCCGATCTCGGGGATCATCAGGGTCTGCATGGGCTCTCCGCTGGTTACTGGGTGGCGCCTTGCTGCTCGGCTTCCATCCGCTTGCCCACCTCGGCGGCCTTGGCCTGGTAGTCCTCCGGCGCATAGCCGGCCTCCTCCAGCGCCTGGGCCACCTCGGGGGGCATGTAGTTCTCGTCGTGGCGCGCCAGCACCTGGTCGGCACGCAGCCAGCCCTCGGGCTGCAGCTCGCCGACCACCACCACGCCCTGCCCCTCGCGGAAGAGGTCGGGCAGGATGCCGCTGTAGCGCACCTCCAGGTCGTCGACGTAGTCGGTGACCACGAAGGCGACGTCGAGGCTCTCGGGGTCACGCGCCACGCTGCCCTCCTTGACCATACCGCCGGCGCGGATCTGGCGTTCGAGGGGGGCGTCGCCGGCAGCGATCTGCACCGGGCTGAAGAAGAGGTTGATGTTGCTGCGCAGGGCGTAGAGGGTCAGGCCCACGGCGATCGCGGCCAGGGCGACGAGCCCCAGGATCACGAACAGCCTCTGCTTGCGCTTCGGTGTCAGGCTAAGTGTCATGACGATTACCACCCGATTGATGTGAAACTCTCGCCGCCTCGCCCTGTTCGGCCCCCAGGCGCTGCTCGCGGCGGGCACGGCGCCGCAGCTGGCGCAGCAGCTGGCGGCGCTCGGCGCGGGCGTGGAGGACGATGGCGACGAGCAGCGCGGCGGTCGCCGCCCAGGCCGCCCAGACATAGGGGGCATGGCCCCCCATGGCGATGAATTCGTTGAAGGAGTCGAAGGCCATCAGTGTCCCTCCCCGGCCAGCTCGCGCACCCAGCGCTTGTTGGATTCGCGGCGCAGGATCTCGCTGCGGGTACGCATCAGGGTGACGGCGATGAAGAAGCTGTAGAACCCCAGCACCATGATCAGCAGCGGGGCCCACATCTCCATGGGCATACCGACACGCCCGGTGACGGTGAAGGTGGCGGGCTGGTGCAGGGTGTACCACCAGTCCACCGAGTACTTGATGATGGGGATATTGATCACCCCCACCATGGCCAGCACGGAGGCGGCTCTGGAGGCGCTGTCACGGCTCGCGAAGGCGCCACGCAGGGCGATCACCCCCAGGTAGAGGAAGAACAGGATCAGCATCGAGGTCAGCCGCGCATCCCACATCCACCAGGTGCCCCAGGTGGGCACGCCCCACACCGCCCCGGAGAACAGCGAGATGAAGGTCATGGCGGCCCCCAGCGGTGCCACCATGGCGGCGACCATGTCGGCCACCTTGATCTTCCACACCATGTAGACCAGGCCACACACCGCCATGCTGACGAAGATCGACTGGGCCAGGAAGGCCGCCGGCACGTGGACATAGATGATACGGAAGCTGTTGCCCTGCTGGTAGTCTGCGGGGGCGAAGGCCAGCCCCCAGACGCTGCCCACCAGGATCAGCGCCGTCGCCGCCACCCAGAACCACGGCAGCAGCCGTTCGCTGATGGCGTAGAACCACTTTGGGGAACGCAACTTGTTAATGAAGGCCCACATGCCTCTTCCACCTCTCAACCGTTGATGCTGATGCGCAGTGACGCCGCGATCGCCCAGGGGGCCAGCATCAGCGCCAGCGCCAGCAGGGCCCCCAGGATGGCCAGATGGGCCGCGGCCCCGTCGCCGAGGATCGCCGCCTGGACGGCGCCGGCGCCGAAGATCAGCACCGGGATGTAGAGCGGCAGCACCAGCAGCGACAGCAGCACTCCGCCCCGGGAGAGGCCCACGGTGAGCGCCGCGCCGATGGCGCCGATCAGGCTCAGGCTGGCGGAGCCCAGCGCCAGCGAGATCGCCAGGGTCAGGTAGCTGCCCGCGGGCAGCGCCAGCATGATGCCCAGCACCGGGGCCATCAGCGCCAGCGGCAGGCCGGTCAGCAGCCAGTGCACCGCCACCTTGGCTAGCCCCAGCATGGCCAGCGGCTGCGGCGCCAGCAGCAGCTGCTCCAGGGAGCCGTCGTCGTAGTCGCCGCGGAACAGGCTGTCCAGGGAGAGCAGCGCGGCGAGCAGCGCCGCCACCCACAGCAGGCCAGGCGCGATGGTGGCCAGCAGCTCGGGGTCGGGCGAGATGCCGATCGGGAACAGCGTGATCACCAGGGCGAAGAACACCAGCGGGTTGAGCACCTCGCCACGACGCCGCAGCATCAGGGTCAGGTCGCGCTTCAGGGTGGCCCACACTGCGACCGCCAGGCCGCCGCCGGGTTCCCCGACCGCCGCCGGGCGGGCCGCATCACGCTGCACGGGGGCGTCAGCCTTCGACATCCGGCCCTCCCGATCCGAGACGCACTCGCCGCAGTTCCTGCGAGGCCTTGAGTTCATGGTGGGTGGTCACCAGCACGCTGCCGCCCGCGCGGGCATGCATCACCAGCCGCTCCTCCAGCGCCGCCACCCCCTCGCGGTCGATGGCGGTGAAAGGCTCGTCGAGCACCCATAGCGGGCGCGGCGTCAGCTCCAGCCGGGCCAGCGCCACCCGGCGCTGCTGGCCGGCGGAGAGCTGCCCCGCGGGAACGTCCTCGAAGCCAGCCAGGCCCACCGACTCCAGCGCCGCCAGGCGTGGCGCCTCGTGGCTCACCTCACCGGCCAGCGCCTGGTACCAGGCGAGGTTCTCGAGCGGCGTCAGCGCCGCCTTCACCCCCGGGGCATGCCCCAGGTAGAGCAGGTTCTCCAGGAAGGCCTGGCGCGCCTGGCGCATGGGTCGCTCGTTCCAGAACAGCTCGCCATGGTAGTCGCTGAGCTGGCCGGAAAGGATCTTGAGCAGGGTGGTCTTGCCGCTGCCGTTGGGGCCTTCGACGCGCACGATCTCGCCGCCGCGAATGTCCAGGTCGAGCTCCTCGAACAGCCACCGATCATCCCGTTCACAGGCCAGGCCTCTGGCTTGCAGGCGCAGGGTCAAGACACTCTCCGGCATGGGTAATTTGGCTCGAGACTCTACACGGAAAGGCCTTTTTCTACCAGAGACGCCGGCTGCGTCAGCCGGTCGCGGTTGACATGCATCAAGCGGCGTGCGGATCGCGCGCCTTGCCAGATTCGGGCGCCCTGCTATGCTCAACGAACACTGTATGTTTCAACAGGAGATGCAGCATGCCCGAGGTCACCACGCGGTTCATGATCCGTCGCCCCAACCTGCCCCTGGCCGAGGCCTGGCATCCCTGCCCCGAACCCGATGCCAGCGAGGCGCTGGTGGAGGTGCCGCTGCTCGGCAGCGTCGCCGCGGGCCTGCCCATCGAGGCCTGCCCCAGCGTGAGCCATATCCACGTCCCCCGGCGCATGGTGCGGCGCAACACCTATGCCCTGCGCGTACGCGGCGACTCAATGATCGATTGCAACATCTTCGATGGCGATGTGATCATCATCGAGCAGTGCGAGAGCGCCGAGAACGGCGAGACCGCGGTGGTGATGATCAACAACCAGGAGGTCACCCTGAAGAAGCTCTACATCGAGAAGTCCGGCGTGCGCCTGCAGCCGGCCAACGAGCGCATGGCCCCCATCTTCCTGAAGAACAGCGACATCCAGGTACTGGGCATGGTGATGGGCGTGGTGCGCCAGGCCGAGATGGCCGCCTGATGCGCTACCCGGTGCCCGACCTGCCGCCCGGGGAGTGGACCCACAGCGAGCTCGAGGTGGAGAGGAGCCGCTTCCTCACCTGGGTGTGCCATGCCCCCGACGTAGCCGCCTTCGAGACGCTGCTGGCCGAGGCGCGGCGACGCTACCCCGACGCCAGCCACCACTGCAGCGCCTTCATCGCCGGCCCGCCGGGGGAGCAGGCCGCCATCGGCTTCTCCGACGACGGCGAGCCCGGCGGCACCGCCGGCCGCCCCATGTTCCAGGTGCTCGAGGGCTCGGGGCTGGGCCAGGTGGGCTGCGTGGTCACCCGCTACTTCGGCGGCACCAAGCTGGGCACCGGCGGCCTGGCGCGGGCCTACGCCCAGGCCGTCGCCCAGGCCCTGGAGGCCCTCCCCCGCCGTGAGGTGGTGGAGCGCGACCCGCTGCGCCTGCGCCTCGACTTCGCCGGCGAGGCCGAGGCCCGGGCCTGGCTCGCCGAGCGCGAGATCCCCGTGGAGGCGGCCGACTACGACGCCCGGGGCGTGCGCCTCACCGTCGGCTGGCCGCGCGACCTGGCGGTGGACCTGAGCCCGCTGGCATCGCGGCTGCGCGGCCACCTCGAGCTCCTCGAGGCCTGACCCTTCCGCCTTTTTGCCACCCAGGAAAGACGAAAGGCGCCCGCAGGCGCCTTTCGAGTGGCTAGGAGCCTGTCGGGCTTAACACTGATCTACTGCGAGATCCGGTCTTTCGGCCAATTTCATCGATCTGATTCGTTAAATAGCACGCTATTCGCCTTATCAGATCGATAAACTTGTCTCGAAATCCGAATCTCTCGTTACGATCGGTCAAACCCGACAGGCTCCTAGGGGTCGCCGCGGCGATCACCCCAGGTACTTGATCATCACCCCGGCGGCCACCGCCGAGCCGATCACCCCCGCCACGTTGGGCCCCATGGCGTGCATCAGCAGGAAGTTGTGGGGGTTGGACTCCAGCCCCACCTTGTTGGAGACCCGCGCCGCCATGGGCACCGCCGAGACCCCGGCGGAGCCGATCAGCGGGTTGATCGGCATGCGGCTCACCGCGTTCATCAGCTTGGCCATCAGGATCCCGCAGGCGGTGCCGATGGCGAAGGCCACCATGCCCAGCCCCAGGATGCCCAAGGTCTCCACCGCCAGGAAACGATCGGCCATCAGCTTGGAGCCCACCGAGAGCCCCAGGAAGATGGTGACGATGTTGATCAGGGCGTTCTGGGCGGTATCGGAGAGGCGCTCGACCACGCCGCACTCGCGCATCAGGTTGCCGAAGCAGAACATCCCCAGCAGCGGCGCCGCATCGGGCAGGAAGAGCACCACCAGGATCAGCAGCGCCAGCGGGAAGACGATCTTCTCCAGCTTGGACACCGGGCGCAGCTGGGTCATGACGATCTCGCGCTCCTTCTGCGAGGTCAGCGCCTTCATGATCGGCGGCTGGATCAGGGGCACCAGGGCCATGTAGGAGTAGGAGGCGACGGCGATGGCGCCCAGCAGTTCCGGGGCCAGGATGCTCGACACGTAGATCGATGTGGGGCCGTCGGCGCCGCCGATGATGCCGATGGCGGCGGCCTGGTTGAGCGAGAAGTCCATCCAGCCCATGGCCGTCATGCCCACCGCCCCGAGCAGGGTGGCGAAGATGCCGAACTGCGCCGCCGCGCCCAGGAACAGCGTCCGGGGGTTGGCCAGCAGCGGCCCGAAGTCGGTCATGGCGCCCACGCCCATGAAGATCACCAGCGGGGCGATGCCCGAGGCGATGGCCACGCTGTAGAACTGGTAGAGCATGCCGTGGGCATAACCGGCGTCCATGGCCACGTCGTTGGCGGCGCGCACCAGCGCCGGTGAGATGTCGCCATGCAGCACCTCGGCGATGGCGTGGCGCCACCCCTCGACGCCGGCGGCGGGGTCGAGGGAGGTGCCAAGGGCGGTGGCCAGCTGCTCGAGCACGCCGGGGCGCGCCAGGTGGGCGGCCTGTTCGGCCGCCGAGAGCGCCAGCCCCGCCTCGGGGATGTTGGCCAGTATCCCGCCGAAGCCGATCGGCACCAGCAGCAGCGGCTCGAACTTCTTAGCGATGGCCAGATAGAGCAGCCCCAGACCCACCAGGACCATGACGCCCTGGCCCAGGCTCAGGTTGTAGAGCCCCGAGCCGTACCAGAGGGTAAGCAGTTTCTCCATGACGGGGCCCCTAGAGTTCGATCAGCACGTCGCCGACGGCGACGCTGTCGCCCTCGCCGACCTTGACGGCGGAGACGGTACCGGCGCTCGCCGCGCGCACCTCGGTCTCCATCTTCATCGCCTCGAGGATGATCACCACGTCGCCCTCGGCGACGCTGTCACCCTCGCGCACGTTGACCTTGAAGATGTTGCCGGCCAGCGGCGCGGTGATCGCCTCGCCGCTGGACGCCGGGGCCGGGGCGCTGGCGGCCTGGGCCTCGCCCTGGGCGGTGACGTCGCCGATCTCGCCCCCCTCGGCGACCTCCACCACATAGGCCTTGCCGTTGACCTTGACGGTATAGGTCTCGGGGCCGGACGGCGCGGCCGCGGCCCCCTTGACCTCGGCCTTCGCCGGCGGCTGCGATGCCTGGGCATCCGGTGCCTGGGGCGCCGGCTCGAAGGCATCGGGGTTGTCGCGGTTGTTGAGGAACTTCAGGCCGATCTGCGGGAAGAGCGCGTAGGTGAGCACGTCATCGATCTCGCGCTCGCCCTCGGCCAGGCGGATGCCGTCGGCCTTGGCCTTCTCCTTGAGCTCGGCGGCCAGGCGGTCCATCTCGGGGCTGAGGTTGTCGGCCGGGCGGCAGGTGATCGGCTTGCCCCCCTCCAGCACGCGGGCCTGCAGCTCCTGGTTGAGCTCGGCGGGGGCGGCGCCGTACTCGCCCTTGAGCAGCGCCTGGACCTCCTTGGAGATCGACTTGTAGCGCTCCCCCATCATCACGTTCATCACCGCCTGGGTGCCGACGATCTGGGAGGTGGGCGTGACCAGCGGGATGAAGCCCAGATCCTCGCGCACGCGCGGAATCTCGGCCAGCACGTCGTCGAGCTTGTCGCCGGCGCCCTGCTCCTTGAGCTGGTTCTCCATGTTGGTGAGCATGCCGCCCGGGACCTGGGCGACCAGGATGCGCGAATCGATGCCCTTGAGCGAGCCCTCGAAGGCGGCGTACTTCTTGCGCACCTCGCGGAAGTAGGCAGCGATCTCCTCGAGCAGCTCGAGGTCGAGGCCGGTGTCGCGCTCGGTGCCCTGGAGGATGGCCACCACCGACTCGGTGGGACTGTGGCCGTAGGTCATGGACATCGAGGAGATGGCGGTGTCGACGTTGTCGATGCCCGCCTCGGCGGCCTTGAGGGCGGTCGCGGTGGACATGCCGGTGGTGGCATGGCAGTGCATATGGATGGGGATATCCACCGCCTTCTTGAGCTTGGTGACCAGCTCATAGGCGTCGTAGGGCTTGAGCAGGCCGGCCATGTCCTTGATCGCCAGGGAGTCGGCGCCCATGGCGGCGATGGTCTTGCCGAGCTCGACCCAGCCGTCCAGGGTGTGCACCGGGCTTACCGTGTAGGAGAGGGTGCCCTGGGCGTGGCCCTCGACCTGGCGCACCGCCTGGATGGCGCGCTCCAGGTTGCGCGGGTCGTTCATGGCATCGAAGACACGGAAGACGTCGACGCCGTTGGTCTTCGCCCGCTCGACGAACTTGTCCACCACGTCATCGGCGTAGTGGCGGTAGCCGAGCAGGTTCTGGCCGCGCAGCAACATCTGCTGGGGGGTGTTGGGCATGGCGGCCTTCAACGCCCGTATCCGCTCCCACGGATCCTCGCCGAGGTAGCGGATACAGGCGTCGAAGGTGGCCCCACCCCAGGACTCCAGCGACCAGAAGCCGACGCGGTCGAGCTTCTCGGCGATGGGCAGCATGTCATCGAGGCGCATGCGGGTGGCGAACAGCGACTGGTGGGCGTCGCGCAGGACGACATCGGTGATGCCAAGCGGGCGTACGGTGTCAGTCATGGTCGTGACCTTGTCGTTATGAATGGAAAAGAGAAGGGGACGGAAGAGGAGAGATCTGGCAGGCTGCCGCTCAGCGACGGTGGCGGCGGCGGTAGCGATGCACCGCGGCGCTGATGGCCACCATGACGTCATCGTCCTGGCGAGGCGCGGCGGCGCCACGACCACGGGCCGGCGTGGCCGGGGCCACGGGCTCCGGGAAGAAGCGGCCGATGACCTTGGACATCAGGGTGGTGACGATGACTAGCAAGGTAAGAAAAACAAAAACAAAGCCCATGCCCAGGGCCATGAGGGAGAGTCCCTCTTCCAGCAGCTGCATGTCCTGCATCGCGCGCCTCTCCTGTTGAACATGTACCTCCATGCGCCTCAACGGTGCGAGACATGGCGGCTTGCGCAAAATTTTCGATGCTATAACCTGCCACACTCTGATCAGATTGCAATGGTGCTGTGGTGGAAGTCGGCGTTGTTAATTTACTACAAGATGTACCGGGCAGGGTCGGCCTGGCCCCCATGGAGGGCGTTATCGACGCTCACACCCGGGACCTGCTGACCCGGCAGCCGGGCTTCGACTGGGCGGTCACCGAGTTCGTCCGCGTGGTAGATGCCCGACTGCCACCGCGTGTCTTCCACAAGCACTGCCCCGAACTGCGTGAGCCGCGCCTCGTCACCCCCGCCGGCGTGCCGGTGCAGCTGCAGCTGCTCGGCTCCGACCCGACGGCGCTGGCCGCCAATGCCGAGCAGGCCCTGCGCCTGGGCGCCACCGGCATCGACCTCAACTTCGGCTGCCCGGCCAAGCTGGTCAACCGCCACGACGGCGGCGCCTCGCTGCTGCGCGACCCCGGGCGCGTCCGCGCCGCGGTGGCGGCGGTGCACGACGCCGTGGGGCACGCCATCCCGGTGACCGCCAAGATCCGCCTGGGCTTCGCCGACCGGCGCCTGGCCTTGGCCTGTGGCCGTGCCGCCCAGGCCGGCGGCGCCCGCCACCTGGTGGTCCACGGCCGCACCCGCAACGAGGGCTACCGCCCCCCCGCCCACTGGGAGTGGATCGGCAGGCTCAGGCACGACCTCGCCATCCCGGTGGTCGCCAACGGCGACATCTGGACCTTGGAGGACTACTGGAAGGCACGCACCCTCTCCGGCTGCCGCGATGTCATGCTCGGCCGCGGGGCGCTGGCCGACCCCTGGCTGGCGTCACGCATCCGCCACTGGCAGCACACCGGCGAGCGCCTGGCGCCCACCCCCTGGGCGGCGCGGGCCAAGATCCTGAACGAATTCGCTGCATTGCAGCGTAGCACACTCCCCGAGCGCGTCGTCACGTCGCTGGTCAAGCAGTGGCTCAACCATATGCGCCAGGGCGACGCCGAGGCGGCGCGATGCTTCCAGCGCCTCAAGCGGCTCACGGCGCTGGACGAGCTGCTGGCAGGCCTGGCGGCCGATACTCCGGAACACGATGAGGCCGCCGCCCGGTCGACGAGCGCCATGACGACAGTCCAGGCGCTCTCTGCGGGATAACCATGATGGCAGGATAAAAAGGAGGCGCACGTCGCGGGGGCGACGGCGCCTCAAACGATCGCTGGGGCGCCGGGAGGCGGCGCCCCGGCTAGCAGAACCGGGCGGGACAGAGGTCCCGAGAAAGAGAAGACCCGCCCTCCGAGGAGGACGGGTCACAATCTGGCGCGCCCGGGAGGATTCGAACCTCCGACCACCTGATTCGTAGTCAGGTACTCTATCCAGCTGAGCTACGGGCGCGAAGTGCGGTGTTGTGGGTGACCGCCATCACCTGTCTTGCGTGGAAGCTGGCGCGCCCGGGAGGATTCGAACCTCCGACCACCTGATTCGTAGTCAGGTACTCTATCCAGCTGAGCTACGGGCGCTTGTGCTTCACGGTGTCGCTGTGGCGGAGAGGGAGGGATTCGAACCCTCGATGAGGCTATAAACCCCATACTCCCTTAGCAGGGGAGCGCCTTCAGCCACTCGGCCACCTCTCCCTAACGACACGGCGCATATCCTACCGTTACCGAAGGGGTTTGTCCAGCCTCCCTGCGGTTTTTTGCATCGCGGCGAGGCTACTCCTCATGATCGCCGGCATCCTCGTCGCTCTTCTCGCGCTGGATGCGCTGGTAGATCTCCTCGCGATGCACCGCCACATCCTTCGGCGCATTGACGCCGATACGCACCTGGTTGCCTTTCACGCCCAGTACCGTCACGGTGATGTCGTCCCCGATCATCAGGGTCTCGCCGACGCGGCGGGTCAGGATGAGCATGGCTGATCTCCTTCTCAGACTTTGTTCTCTGGCTGGCAACGGGATGTTGGCCGGCGGTACCACGCCGCCCCATTATGTGGCAGAACGTCCTCCGTGACCAACACGACAGCCCATCAGACAGGGGCCGCCCGTTGAAGGGAAGCGCCGCGACGCGACGCCTGGCGCTTCCCTACCAGCGTAGAAGGTAATCCGCCGCCGGGGGTCGGCTTATTCCTCGCCCTCGATGTCGGCCTTGTCCAGGCCGAAGGCTTTGTGCAGGGCGCGCACGGCGAGCTCCATCTGCTTCTCGTCGATCACCACGGAGATCTTGATCTCGGAGGTGGAGACCATGCGGATGTTGATGTTCTCCTCGGCGAGCACGCGGAACATCTTCGAGGCCACGCCGGCATGGGAGCGCATGCCCACGCCCACCAGGGAGACCTTGGCGATGTTGTCGTCGCCCTTGACCTCGCCCTCGCCCAGGTCCGACAGCACCTGCTCGTTGAGGATCTTGAGGGTCTGCTTGTAGTCGCCCTTGGCCACGGTGAAGGTGAAGTCGGTGTAGTCGCCGGCCGGGGCCACGTTCTGGACGATCATGTCGACTTCGATGTTGGCGTCGGCGATGGGGCCGAGGATGCGCGAGGCCACGCCCGGCACGTCCGGGGTGTTGAGCAGGGTCAGCTTGGCCTCGTTGGCGGTGAAGGCGATACCGGAGATCAGCGGTTCTTCCATGGAGTCCTCGTCTTGGTCGGAGTCTGCAACGATCAGGGTGCCGGGGCCATCCTCGAAGCTGGACAGCACGCGCAGCGGGACATTGTACTTGCCGGCGAACTCGACGGCGCGAATCTGCAGGACCTTGGAGCCCAGGCTCGCCAGCTCCAGCATCTCCTCGACGGTGATGGTCTCGAGGCGCTGGGCCTTGCTGCAGACCCGCGGGTCAGTGGTGTAGACGCCGTCGACGTCGGTGTAGATCTGGCACTCATCGGCCTTGAGCGCCGCGGCCAGCGCCACGCCGGTGGTATCGGAGCCGCCGCGTCCGAGGGTGGTGATGTTGCCCTCCTCGTCGACGCCCTGGAAGCCGGCGACCACCACCACCTGGCCGTCGTCCAGGTCGGACTGCAGCTCGTCGGTCTCGATGCGCTGGATGCGCGCCTTGGTGTGGGCGCTGTCGGTCTGGATGCCTACCTGGGAGCCGGTGTAGGAGGTCGCCGGCACGCCCAGCTTGTGCAGCGCCATGGCCAGCAGCGAGATGGTGACCTGCTCACCGGTGGAGACCAGCATGTCCATCTCGCGCGGCGTCGGCTCGTCGTTGATCTCGTTGGCCAGGCCGATCAGGCGGTTGGTCTCGCCGCTCATGGCGGAGACCACCACCACCACCTGGTGGCCGTTGTCACGGAAGCCCTTGACCTTCTCGGCCACGGCCTTGATGCGCTCCACGGAGCCCACCGAGGTACCGCCGAATTTCTGTACGTATAGTGCCATCTGTGAGTTTTCCCTCGCGCGTCGGGCATCGATGCCCGGATGAGTGAAAGGTGACTCGCTACGAACAGGGCCGGCGCCCTTCGGCGACCGGCCCTTGGTATCTACTCGCCGAGGCGCTCCTCGACCCAGGCGGCGACGCTCTCCAGGGCGCCCGGCAGGGCCGCCACGTCGCTGCCGCCGGCCTGGGCCATATCGGCCCGGCCGCCGCCCTTGCCGCCGACCTGGCCGGCCACGTGGTTGACCAGCTCGCCGGCCTTGACGCGGCCGGTGAGGTCGTCGGTGACCCCGGCGATCAGGCTGACCTTGCCGGCGGCCTCGTCGGCCACGCCGAGCACGATGATGCCGGAGCCCAGCTTGTTCTTGAGCTGGTCGAGCAGGCCACGCAGCTCCTTGCCGGAGACGCCCTCCAGCACCCGGGCCAGCACCTTGACCCCGTGGATCTCGCGGGCCTCGGCGACCATGTCGCTGCCGGCGGCGCTGGCCAGCTTGGCCTTGAGTCGCTCGAGCTCCTTCTCCAGGCCGCGATTGCGCTCCACCAGGGCCTCGACGCGCTCCTCAACCTGCTCGGGCTTGGCCTTGAGGCGCTCGCCGATGCGGTTGACCCGCGCCTCCTGCTCGCGGAACCAGGCGAGTGCCTCTTCGCCGGTGATCGCCTCGATGCGGCGCACGCCGGAGGCGATGCCCTGCTCGCCAACGATATGGAAGCAGCCGATGTCGCCGCTGCGCGCCACGTGGGTGCCACCACACAGCTCGATGGAGAAGTCGTCGGCGCCGATGGTCAGCACCCGCACGCTGTCGGCGTACTTGGCTTCGAAGAGCGCCGCCGCCCCCTTGGCCTTGGCCTGTTCGAGGGTCATCTGCTCGATGCGGGTCGGCGCGTTGGCCAGCACCTGCTCGTTGACCAGGCGCTCCACCTCGGCGAGCTGCTCGGCTGTCATGGGCTCGAAGTGGCTGAAGTCGAAGCGCAGCCGTTCGGGGGTCACCAGCGACCCCTTCTGCGCCACGTGGTCGCCCAGCACCAGGCGCAGCGCCTTGTGCATGAGGTGGGTGGCGGAGTGGTTGCGCATCGTGGCGGCACGCAAGCCGGCATCTACCTCGGGACGCACCGCGGCCCCCACGGCAAGCTCACCCTCGAGCAGTACGCCGTGGTGCAGGTGGTGGCCGCCCTGCTTCTGGGTGTCCTCCACCAGGAAGCGGCCGCCGCCCTCGAGGTGCAGGTAGCCGGTATCCCCGACCTGGCCGCCGGACTCGCCGTAGAAGGGGGTACGGTCGAGCACCACCACCGCCCTCTGCTCGGGGGAAAGGGCGTCCAGGGCATTGCCGTCACGGTCGGCCAAGGCGGTCACGGTGGCGCTGTCCGTGAGGCGCTCGTAGCCGGTGAAGGTGGTCTCGCCCTCCAGCTCCAGGGCGGCGCCGTAGTCGGCGCCGAACTGGCTGGCGGCACGGGCGCGCTCGCGCTGGGCCTCGAGGGCGCGCTCGAAGCCGACCTCGTCCAGGGTCACGCCGCGCTCACGGCAGACGTCGGCGGTCAGGTCATAGGGGAAGCCGTAGGTGTCGTAGAGCTTGAACACCGTCTCGCCGGGCAGCACCTCGCCGTCGAGACCGGCCAGGGCCTCCTCGAGCAGGCCCATGCCGTGCTCGAGGGTGCGGGCGAACTGCTCCTCCTCCTTGAGCAGCACGCGCTCGATCTGCTGGCGCGCCTCGCGAAGCTCGGGATAGGCGTCGCCCATCTCGGCATCCAGCGCCCCCACCAGCTTGTGGAAGAAGTGGCCCTGGGCGCCCAGCTTGTGGCCATGGCGGATGGCGCGACGGATAATCCGGCGCAGCACGTAGCCACGCCCCTCGTTGGAGGGCAACACGCCGTCGGCGACCAGGAAGGCGCAGGAGCGGATATGGTCGGCGATCACCCGCAGCGAGGGGTGGCGGGTATCGGCGTGGCCGGTATGGCGCGCCGCCGCCTCGAGCAGGTTCTGGAAGAGGTCGATCTCGTAGTTGGAGTGCACCCCCTGCATCACCGCGGCGATACGCTCCAGGCCCATGCCGGTGTCGATGGAGGGCTTGGGCAGCGGATGCATGGTGCCCTCGGCATCGCGATCGAACTGCATGAACACCAGGTTCCAGATCTCGATGTAGCGATCGCCATCCTCCTCGGGGCTCCCGGGCGGCCCGCCCCATACCTCCGGGCCATGGTCATAGAAGATCTCGGAGCTGGGGCCGCAGGGGCCGGTATCGCCCATCTGCCAGAAGTTGTCCTCGTCCAGCTTCGAGAAGCGCTCGGGGTCGATGCCGATCTCCTCCTTCCAGATCGCCTCGGCCTCGTCGTCGCTGACGTGGACCGTGACCCACAGCTTCTCCTTGGGCAGCGCCAGGGTGCCGGTGAGGAACTCCCAGGCGAAGCGGATGGCGTCGCGCTTGAAGTAGTCGCCGAAGCTGAAGTTGCCCAGCATCTCGAAGAAGGTGTGGTGGCGGGCGGTGTAGCCGACGTTGTCGAGATCGTTGTGCTTGCCGCCGGCGCGCACGCAGCGCTGGGCCGAGGTGGCACGCACATAGGGGCGCGGGTCGCGACCCAGGAAGACATCCTTGAAGGGCACCATGCCCGCGTTGGTGAACAGCAGGGTCGGGTCGTTGCCGGGAACCAGGGAGCTGGAGGGCACGACGGTATGGTCGTGCGCCTCGAAGTAACTCAGAAAGGCCTGTCTGATGTCTGCGCTTTTCATGGGGTATCCGTGGCGATGAACGGGGTGACCCGGCGGGCGACGCTGGCTCGACACAGGCGCCACGACGCGGCGGATAGCGACGCGTCGCGGTGCCGCGGGATGCCACCCGGGGCGTTCGCAAAGGGAATCATTATAGCGCAGCTGTCAAGGGACTGAAGGGGCGGGGCGCCCCGGCGAGGTGATCAGGCATCGTCCCAGGCATGCGCCAGGGCGTGACGCACCTGGTCGAAGTCGAAGCCGCGGCCAGCCAGGAAGCGCTCGCGGCGGGCGCGCTCGCGGGGAGAGTCGCCGGGCCCCGAGAAGCGTCGCGCCAGGGTCTCGGCGGCAAGCGCAAACCAGTCGGTCGCACCGCCGGCCTCCTGCTCGGCGAAGGCCGCGGCGACGAGCTCACGCTCGACGCCGCGGCGCTCGAGCTCCAGGCGAATCTTGACGGGCCCCTGCCCCCGCGCCAGGCGCGAGCGCAGGAAACTCTCGGCGAAGCGTGCATCGGACTGCAGCCCCTCCCGGGCCAGGGCGTCGAGGCAGGCCTCGACCTCCGCGGCGGCGTGCCCCTTCGCCGCCAGGCGCTCGGCCAGCTCGGCGCGGGCATACTCGCGCCGGGCCAGCAGGCGGATGGCGTCGTCGCGGGGCGTGGCCTCGCCCGGGGTCCGCTCGCGCATGGCTTACAGCAGGTCGTCGTCCGCGTCGCCGCCGGCAGGCAGGGCGGCCTCCTCGGCCTCCTCCTTGGGCTTGGGCACGGTGAGCAGCTGGGCGCGGATCTCGCTCTCGATCTCCTCCATGATCGCCGGGTTGTCCTCGAGGAACTGGGCGGCATTGGCCTTGCCCTGGCCGATCTTGTTGCCCTGGTAGCTGTACCAGGCGCCCGCCTTGTCGACCAGCTTGCACTGCACGCCCAGGTCGATCACCTCGCCGGCGTGGTAGATCCCCTTGCCGTAGAGGATCTGGAACTCGGCCTGGCGGAACGGCGGCGCCACCTTGTTCTTGACCACCTTGACCCGGGTCTCGTTGCCGGTGACCTCGTCGCCCTGCTTCACCGAGCCGGTACGGCGGATATCGAGGCGCACGCTGGAGTAGAACTTCAGGGCGTTGCCGCCGGTGGTGGTCTCGGGGCTGCCGAACATCACGCCGATCTTCATGCGGATCTGGTTGATGAACACCACCAGGCAGTTGGCGTTCTTGATGTGGCCGGTGATCTTGCGCAGCGCCTGGGACATCAGGCGCGCCTGCAGGCCGACGTGGGAGTCGCCCATCTCGCCCTCGATCTCGGCCCGCGGGGTCAGCGCGGCCACCGAGTCGATGATGATCACGTCGACGCCACCGGAGCGCACCAGCATGTCGGTGATCTCGAGGGCCTGCTCGCCGGTGTCGGGCTGGGAGACCAGCAGGTCGTCGAGGTTGACGCCCAGCTTCTCGGCGTAGCTCGGGTCCAGGGCGTGCTCGGCGTCGACGAAGGCGCACACCTTGCCCTGCTTCTGGGCCTCGGCGATCACCGACAGGGTCAGGGTGGTCTTGCCCGAGGACTCGGGGCCGAAGATCTCCACCACGCGGCCATAGGGCAGGCCGCCGATGCCCAGCGCGATGTCCAGGCCCAGCGAGCCGGTGGAGACCGCCGGCATGGCCACCCGGGGCGCGTCGCCCAGGCGCATCACGGTGCCCTTGCCGAACTGGCGCTCGATCTGGGAGAGGGCGGCGTCGAGCGCCTTGGAGCGGTTGTCATCCTGAGCCATCACGGGCCTCCTGAATCTGGGGTCTCTGAAATACTGTATGACTGCACAGTAGTATGGCGAAAAATCGCGGGCGCGGCCAGTGCCGATTCTCCCGGGAGGGAGGCGTCACGCCTGCTCAAGGCGCCGCACCAGCCCGACCAGCGCCTCGCGCACCGCCTGCTCGCGCACCGCCCGGCGATCACCGGGGAAATGGTGGCACGCCGCCTCGGCCGCTTCGGCGCCGCCCCAGGCCAGCCACACCATGCCCACCGGCTTCTCGGGGCTGCCGCCGCCGGGGCCGGCGACGCCACTGATCGCCACGCCGAGCGTGGCACCGCTTTCGCCACAGGCGCCGCGCACCATGGCCTCCACCACCTCGCGGCTGACCGCACCGTGGGCCTCGAGCAGCGCCTCGGGCACCCCCAGCAGGCGGGTCTTGGCGGCATTGGAGTAGGTGACGTAGCCGGTCTCGAAGTAGTCGGAGCTGCCGGCCACCGCGGTGATGGCGCTGGCCACGCCACCGCCGGTGCAGGACTCGGCGGTGGTGAGGATGGCGCCGCGCCGTCGGCACTGCCGCCCCAGGCGCTCGGCCAGGGTGACCAGGTCGAGGTTGGCGAGGCTCGCCGGGGAGTGGGACATGGGAACACCTCCTGGGTCGGGTGCAATCGCTCCTGACGGAGCCGCTGCCTGGGGGCTAGAATACTGGCTTTTGCCCGCGAGTGCAGAGTCCCAACAGGATCCCCGATGTCACAGGCCGCAAGCCCGCAACACACGCCGATGATGGCCCAGTACCTGAAGATCAAGCGCGAGCACCCGGACGTGCTGCTCTTCTACCGCATGGGCGACTTCTACGAGCTCTTCTACGACGACGCCCGGCGCGCCGCGGCGCTGCTCGACATCACCCTGACCCAGCGCGGCCAGTCCGCCGGCAAGCCGATTCCCATGGCCGGGGTGCCCTACCACAGCGCCGAGGGGTACCTGGCACGGCTGGTGGCCGCCGGCGAGTCGGTGGCGATCTGCGAGCAGATCGGCGACCCCGCCGCCGCCAAGGGGCCGGTGGAGCGCCGCGTGGTGCGCATCGTCACCCCCGGCACCCTCTACGACGAGGCGCTGCTCGACGCCCGCCGCGATAACCTGCTGGTGGCGGTGCACGGCGCCGGGGAGCGCATCGGCCTGGCCTGGCTGGAGCTCTCCAGCGGGCGCTTCGGGGTACTGGAGGTGGAGGGCGAAGGCGAGATGCTCGCCGAGCTCCAGCGCCTCGACCCCGCCGAGCTGCTGGTGGCGGAGAGCCTCTCCCTGCCGCCGGCCCTGGAGGGGCGCCGCGGCCTGCGCCGCCAGAGCGACTGGCTGTTCGACCTGGAGAGCGCGACCCGCCTGCTCTGCGACCAGTTCGGCGTGGCCGACCTGCGCGGCTTCGGTTGCGCCCACCTGGAGGCCGCCATCACCGCCGCCGGGGTGCTGGTGGAGTACGCCAGGGACACCCAGCGCTCGCGCCTGCCCCATGTCACCGCCATCGGCGTGGAGAGCCGCGACGACGCCGTGGTGATCGACGCCGCCAGCCGCCGCAACCTGGAGATCGACGTGAACCTCGGCGGCGGCGGCGACAACACCCTGGCCAGCGTGCTGGACACCAGCGCCACCGCCATGGGCTCGCGGCTGCTCAAGCGCTGGCTCAACCGTCCGCTGCGCGACCGCCAGCGGGTGGAGGCGCGCCAGGCGGCGGTGGCGCTGCTGCTGGCGCACGATGGCTTCGCGGCGCTGCGCGACGACCTCAAGGCGATCGGTGACGTGGAGCGTATCCTTGCCCGGGTGGCCCTCTACAGCGCCCGCCCCCGGGACCTCGCCCGCCTGCGCGATGCCCTGGCGGCGCTGCCGGCGCTGGAGCAGGCGCTCGCCGACTACCCCGAGGGCTCGGCCCTGGACGAGCTCAGGCGGCACGTCCACCCCTACCCCGAGCTGGCCAACACCCTGACCCGCGCCCTGGTGGAGAACCCGCCGGTGGTGATCCGCGACGGCGGGGTGATCGCCGAGGGCTTCGATGCCGAGCTCGACGAGCATCGCGGCCTGGCCGAGCACGCCGGCGACTACCTGGTGCAGCTGGAGACCCGGGAGCGCGAACGCACCGGCCTGCCCGGCCTCAAGGTGGGCTACAACCGTGTCCACGGCTACTACATCGAGATCCCCCGCGCCCAGGCCAAGGAGGCCCCCGCGGACTACATCCGCCGCCAGACCCTGAAGAACGCCGAGCGCTTCATCATCCCCGAGCTCAAGGCGTTCGAGGACAAGGCGCTGTCGGCCAAGTCCCGAGCCCTGGCCCGGGAGAAGCTGCTCTACGACGGCCTGCTCGACACCCTCAACGCCGAGCTCGATGCCCTCCAGGCCAGTGCCCGGGCGCTGGCCGCCCTGGACGTGCTGTGCGCCTTCGCGGAGCGCGCCCAGGCGCTGGACTTCACACGGCCGCGGCTCGCCGATGCCCCGGGGATCGCCATCCGCGGCGGCCGCCACCCGGTGGTAGAGCACGTCTCCGACGCCCCCTTCGTGCCCAACGACCTGGTGATGGGCGATGAGCGCCGCATGCTGGTGATCACCGGCCCCAACATGGGCGGCAAGTCCACCTACATGCGCCAGGCGGCGCTGATCGTGCTGCTCGCCCACACCGGCGCCTTCGTGCCGGCAGACGAGGCCGAGATCGGCCCGGTGGACCGCATCTTCACCCGCATCGGCTCCTCGGATGACCTGGCCGGGGGTCGCTCCACCTTCATGGTGGAGATGACCGAGACCGCCAGCATCCTGCACAACGCCACCGACCAGAGCCTGGTGCTGATGGACGAGATCGGCCGCGGCACCAGCACCTTCGATGGCCTCTCGCTGGCCTGGGCCAGCGCCGAACACCTGACCCGCACCCGCGCCTTCACGCTGTTCGCCACCCACTACTTCGAGATGACCGCGCTGGCCGAGCAGGCCGAGGGCGTCGCCAACGTGCACCTGACGGCGGCGGAGCACAAGGACGGCATCGTCTTCATGCACCGCGTCGAGGAGGGTCCGGCAAGCCAGAGCTACGGCCTGCAGGTGGCCCAGCTGGCCGGCGTGCCTCAGGGGGTGATCGCCCGGGCCCGTGAGAAGCTCGCCCAGCTCGAGCAGCAGGAGGTCGACCAGGGCAGCCGCGCCGCGCCGGGCGCCGAGGGCGGCGGCTCGGCACCGCTGCAGAGCGACCTCTTCGCCAGCGCCCCCCACCCGCTGTTGGAGGAACTCAGCGGCCTCGCCCTGGACGACCTCACCCCGCGCCAGGCGCTGGAGCTGCTCTATCGCTGGCGGGAAACGCTTTAAGAGGCAGCGCCCTCGCTTGCGGCGGCCTGGCGGCCGCGACTAGAATGGACGGATTACCGAACACCTTAGAATAAGAAAGCTTCTTTTTATTACCTTTTACTATTCACAGCGGCCGCGGCCCCAGGCGCGCCCGGCCATGAGGGAGGGAAGAGCGGCATGACATTCGTCGTCACCGAGAACTGCATCAAGTGCAAGTACACCGACTGCGTCGAGGTGTGTCCGGTGGACTGCTTCTACGAGGGGCCCAACTTCCTGGTGATCCACCCCGACGAGTGCATCGACTGCGCCCTGTGCGAGCCGGAATGCCCCGCCGAGGCGATCTTCTCGGAGGATGAGCTGCCCGACGGCCAGGAACCCTTCATCGAGATCAATGCCGAACTCGCCGAGGTGTGGCCCAACATCAGCGAGAAGAAGGACCCGCTGCCCGACGCCGAGGAGTGGGACGGCAAGCCCGGCAAGCTCGAGCAGCTGGAGCGCTGAGCCGGCCGCCACTCCGCCGGCAGTCTGGCCATGAAAAAAGCGCCGACCATCTCGCGATGGTCGGCGCTTTTTATGCTGCCCCGCCGGGCAGCAGGAGAAGCACACCACTCACTGAAGGAAAAAAGGCGGCCCTCAGGCCGCCAGCTCCAAGCCGTTCCTCGAGCGGGTCCTTCCGCCCTGACTCCCGTGATGACATCCCTACCCGGAGGCGGCGTCCTGCCGCACCTGGCGCATCACTCAGCATCCCGTTGCATCCTGCCGGGGGCATCGTCCCATGCCCCCTCGTCCCGCTGTGCATTCTGGCAGAGCCTGGCGAGGGCACAAGCACCCGGTTCGCCGCCACCGGCGACGCTCCCTGCTCCTTCAGGGCAGCACCCTCTCGAGAAAAACACTTCAATTTCAAAGGGATAAGAAAAATGCCGGCACCCTGGGGTGCCGGCCTTCTCGCCGCCATGTAGGCCATCGCCTACGCAACATGTAGGCGATTTCCTACATGAGGTTACTGTCCCTTGATCGCCGCGAGGCCGGGATAGCCCACGCCATCGCCAAGCTCCTGCTCGATCACCAGCAGGCGGTTGTACTTGGCCACGCGGTCGCTGCGGCACAGCGAGCCGGTCTTGATCTGGCCGGCGCTGGTCCCCACGGCGAGGTCGGCGATGGTGGTGTCCTCGGTCTCGCCGGAGCGGTGGGAGATCACCGCGGTGAAGCCGGCATCCTGGGCCATGCGGATAGCGTCCAGGGTCTCGGAGAGCGAGCCGATCTGGTTGAACTTGATCAGGATGGAGTTGCCGATCTTCTCGTCGATGCCGCGCTTGAGGATGCGGGTGTTGGTGACGAAGAGGTCGTCGCCCACCAGCTGCACCTTGTCACCCAGCCGGTCGGTCAGCGCCTTCCAGCCCTCCCAGTCGGATTCGTCCATGCCATCCTCGATGGAGACGATGGGGTACTGGTCACACAGCTCGGCCAGGTAGTCGACGAAGCCGGCGGCGTCGAAGGCCTTGCCCTCGCCGGCCAGGTCGTAGCGGCCGTCCTTGAAGAACTCGGAGGAGGCGCAGTCCAGTGCCAGGGTCACGTCGCGGCCCAGCGCGTAGCCGGCGTCCTCGACGGCCTGCTGGATCACCGCCAGGGCCTCGGCGTTTGAGGCCAGGTTGGGGGCGAAGCCGCCCTCGTCGCCCACCGAGGTGGAGAGGCCGCGGCCGGCGAGCACCTTCTTCAGGGCATGGAAGATCTCGGCGCCCATGCGCAGGCCCTCGCGGAAGCTCGCCGCGCCCACCGGCTGGACCATGAACTCCTGGATGTCGACGTTGTTGTCGGCATGCTCGCCACCGTTGAGGATATTCATCATCGGCACCGGCATCAGATACTGGCCCGGCTGGCCGTAGAGCTCGGCGATATGCGCGTAGAGGGGCACGCCCTTGGCGTTGGCGGCGGCCTTGGCGGCGGCCAGCGACACCGCCAGGATGGCATTGGCGCCGAGCTTGGCCTTGTTGTCGGTGCCGTCGAGGGCCAGCATGGCGTCGTCGAGGCCGCGCTGGTCGCGGGCGTCCATGCCGACGAGGGCCTCGCGGATGGCGCCGTTGACGGCTTCCACCGCCTTCAGCACGCCCTTGCCCAGGTAGCGGGCCTTGTCGCCGTCGCGCAGCTCCAGCGCCTCGCGGGAGCCGGTGGAGGCACCGCTGGGGGCACAGGCCACGCCCACGGCGCCGCTCTCCAGGCGTACCTCGCCCTGGACGGTGGGGTTGCCGCGGGAGTCGAGCACCTCGAGGGCGCGAATATCGACAATCTTGGTCATCTTTGTCGTCCTTTCATGATGTCAGCGTTGATGGCGTCGATGGGAAACCGCCGTGCTCTCTCGGCTTGCCGGTGCTGCCTGGGTAGCCGGGTTATTCGATATCCAGGGCGGGGAACCCCTTGACCAGCTCGTCGATGGCCTTGAGCTGCGCCAGGAAGGGCTCGAGGCGGTCCAGCGGCAGCGCGCAGGGGCCATCGCACTTGGCGCTGTCGGGGTCGGGATGCGCCTCCAGGAAGAGCCCCGCCAGGCCCACGGCGACCCCGGCGCGGGCCAGCTCGGCGACCTGAGCGCGACGGCCGTCGGTGCTGTCGGCGCGCCCGCCGGGGCGCTGCAGCGAGTGGGTGACGTCGAAGAACACCGGCAGGCCGGTGGCCTTCATCTCGCCGAAGCCGAGCATGTCCACCACCAGGTTGTTGTAGCCGAAGCTCGAGCCGCGTTCGCAGAGGATTACCCGGTCGTTGCCGGCCTCCTCGCACTTGCGCACGATATGGCGCATCTCGTGGGGTGCCAGGAACTGCGGCTTCTTGACGTTGATCACCGCCCCGGTCTTCGCCATGGCCACGACGAGGTCGGTCTGGCGGGCCAGGAAGGCCGGCAACTGGATGACGTCGGCCACCTCGGCGGCCGGTTCGGCCTGCCAGGGCTCATGGACGTCGGTGAGGATCGGCACGCCGAAGCGCGCCTTCACCTCGGCCAGGATCTCGAGCCCCTTCTCGAGGCCGGGGCCGCGGAAGGAGTGGATGGAGCTGCGGTTGGCCTTGTCGAAGCTGGCCTTGAAGACGTAGGGCATGCCGAGCCTGCCGGTGACTTCGACGTAGGTCTCGGCGACCTCCAGGGCCAGCCCGCGGGACTCCAGCACGTTCATGCCGCCGAACAGCATCAGCGGCAACGAATTGCCGGCCTTCAGGCCGGCAATCTCGAGGGTACGTTCGGGGGCGCTCATCGGCATCACTCCTGGTGGGAGGACTGGGCGCGGGTCCGTGCCGCCTTGTGCTCCAGCGCGGCGTTGACGAAGCCGGTGAACAGCGGATGGCCATCGCGGGGCGTGGAGGTGAACTCCGGGTGGAACTGGCAGGCGACGTACCAGGGATGGTCGGGCAGCTCCACGACCTCCACCAGGGAGTTGTCGACGCTCTTGCCGGAGACCACAAGGCCGGCCTGCTCGAGCTGCTCGACGAACTGCTCGTTGACCTCGAAGCGGTGGCGGTGGCGCTCGACGATCTCGTCGGCCCCGTAGGCCTCGCGGGCCTTGCTGCCGGCCTTGAGCTGGCACACCTGGCCCCCCAGGCGCATGGTGCCGCCGAGGTCGGAGGCCGCGTCGCGCAGCTCGACCTTGCCCTCGGGGCTCAGCCACTCGGTGATCAGGCCTACCACCGGGTGCAGGGTGTCGTGGGTGAACTCGGTGGAGTTGGCGTCCTCCCAGCCGGCCACGTGGCGGGCGAACTCGATCACCGCCACCTGCATGCCGAGGCAGATGCCGAGATAGGGGATGCCGTTCTCGCGGGCGAAGCGGGCCGTGGCGATCTTGCCCTCGACGCCGCGCTCGCCGAAGCCGCCGGGCACCAGGATGGCGTCCTTGCCGGCCAGGCGCTCGGTGCCGTGGCGCTCGATGTCCTCGGAGTCGATGTAGTCGACGTTGACCTTCACCCGGGTCTGGATGCCGGCGTGGATCAGCGCCTCGTTGAGGGACTTGTAGGCGTCGAGCAGCTCCATGTACTTGCCGACCATGGCGATGTTGATCGACTTGAGCGGGTTGAGCTTGGCGTCGAGCACCTTGACCCACTCGGAGAGGTCGGCCTCGTCGGCGGTGAGCCGCAGCTTGTCACAGACGATCTCGTCCAGGCCGTGCTCATGGAGCATCAACGGGATGCGGTAGATGGTGTCGGCATCCTGGAGCGGGATGACCGCGCGCTCCTCGACGTTGGTGAACAGCGCGATCTTGCGCCGCTCGGTCTCCTCCAGCTCCACCTCGCTGCGGCAGATCAGGATGTCCGGCTGGATACCGATGGAGCGCAGCTCCTTGACGCTGTGCTGGGTCGGCTTGGTCTTGGTCTCGCCGGCGGTCTTGATGTAGGGCACCAGGGTGAGGTGCATGAAGATCGCCCGGCTGGCGCCCAGCTCGCTTCTGATCTGGCGGATCGACTCCAGGAAGGGCAGCGACTCGATGTCGCCCACGGTGCCACCGATCTCCACCAGGGCCACGTCGAAGCCCTCGCCGCCCTCGTAGACGCGGCGCTTGATCTCGTCGGTGATATGGGGGATCACCTGCACGGTGCCGCCCAGGTAGTCGCCGCGGCGCTCCTTGCGCAGCACGTGCTCGTAGACCCGGCCGGTGGTGAAGTTGTTGCCCTGGGTCATCTTGGTGCGGATGAAACGCTCGTAGTGCCCAAGGTCCAGGTCGGTCTCGGCGCCATCCTCGGTGACGAACACCTCGCCGTGCTGGAAGGGGCTCATGGTGCCCGGGTCCACGTTGATGTACGGGTCGAGCTTGAGCATGGTGACCTTGAGGCCGCGCGCCTCGAGAATCGCCGCCAGCGAGGCCGACGCGATGCCCTTGCCGAGAGAGGACACAACGCCGCCGGTCACGAAGATGTATCGTGTCATGGAGAACCTGTCGAAACGTGATCGGTAGGCCCGGCAGGAAGCCGCGCCAGGATGGGTCGACAGGATAGCAGAGGGCGACCTTGGTCTCAATTTCGGGCTATAGCACCGTGTGCCCGACATGTCATCAGAGCCCACTCGGGGCTGATCTGGCGGCAAGCCTACGAGGAGGCGCTGTGAATACCTCCCTGTACG
>NZ_AXCA01000222.1:0-14175 GCF_000475415.1 Halomonas sp. PBN3
ACTATGAGAAATCCGGGCTAGGTGAGCTGGATAACGTCCGGGTGCTGGTCTTTGAGCCCACCGCCGAGTATCAGAATGTCGCCAAGCGCTCAGGCGTCGATAAGCTGACGCCAGCGCGGGCGCTGATCGCCGAGCTGGTGCGCCGCTACTGGGTTCTGGGCATCGAGTGTTCGCTGCTGGAGGTCCAGAAGCTCGCCTGGCTGATGGAGCGCCGTATTCTCGACCATGGCCTGAAGAATCCCCTCGTTCTGCAGTTCCAGCCCCACCGCTATGGCCCCTACTCCGACCGGCTGCGTCACCTGCTCAATGGCCTGGACGGCAGCTACCTGCATAGCGAGAAGCGCATTAACGATGCTTCGCCTGAGGAAGTGGTGTGGTTCGATGAATCGCGGCGCGAACGCCTCGGTGCCTATCTGCGCAGCGCTGAGGCACGCCCCTACGCCGAGGTGCTCGAGGAGGTCGATGCCCTGATCGACGGTTTCCAGTCACCGCTGGGCATGGAGGTACTGGCGACACTGGACTGGCTGGTCAGCCAGGAGCGTGTCGAGCCGACCGTTGAGGCTATCAAAGAGGGTCTGCGGCACTGGCCCAATGACATTGCCGGCCAGCGCAAGCTGCGGCTCTTCTCGGACCGCCTGATAGCGCTGGCGCTGGAGCGCCTTACCGGTGAGGCCCTGCTTCCGCCGGCACGGGTCAGCGAAAGATAGTCACCTTCTACTGGCACAAGGAGTTCCGGTTTGACAGGACCCGAGTACACGGACGTCGAAAAGCCCTTCATCGACCAGCTGGTCGGTCAGGGCTGGGAGTTCCTGGCCGGGTCGGTGGACGATCCCGCCGTGACCCACCGCGAGAGCTTCGCCCAGGTGGTGATGGAGCCCCTGCTGCGCGAGCGGCTACGCGAGATCAATCTGCGCGACGGCGAACCCTGGCTCGATGAGGCGCGCCTCGACCAGGCGGTGGCGGCCATCACCCGGCTTCCTGCCAGCAAGGTGCTGGAGGCCAACCAGCAGGCCACCGAGCTGCTTCAAAATGGCTTGCCGGTGGAGGGACTCGAGGGCTGGGATGGCGGCCGCGGTCAGATTCTGCGCTATATCGACTGGGACGAGCCCGCCAACAACGTCTTCACCGTGGTCAACCAGTTCAAGGTGAAGTGCCCGCCCGGCCACGACTCGGCCAAGGGGCACGTGATACCCGATCTGGTGCTGTTCGTGAATGGCATCCCGCTGGTGGTGGTGGAGTGCAAGAGCCGCACCGTCCCGGAGGGCCTCAGCCAGGCGGTGGATCAGCTGCGTCGTTACCACGACCAGCGCTTCCTGGAGAACGAGGTCGGCGAGCACGAGGGGGCGCCGGCGCTGTTCGCCACCAGCCAGTTCCTGGTGGCCAGCAACTTCGACGAGGCACGGGTCGGCACCATCGGTGCCCGCTTCGCCCACTACCTGAGCTGGAAGACGGTGGCGCCGCTGCGCGAGGCGGAGGTGGCCATCGACCTCGGCGTGGCGGATCTCTCTGCCCAGCAGCGCCTGATCGCCGGCATGCTCACCCGGGCCAACCTGCTCGACATCGTGCGCCACTACACCCTGTTCATGAACGTCGGCGGCCAGACCATCAAGCTGGTGTGCCGCTATCAGCAGTTCCGTGGCGTCACCCGGGCCGTGGAGCGCCTCAAGAGCGGCAAGACGCGCCGCCAGGACGGCGAGAGCGACCGCCGCGGCGGCATCGTCTGGCATACCCAGGGCAGCGGCAAGAGCCTCTCCATGGTCTTCCTGGTGCGCAAGCTGCGTACCGACCCGGCGCTGCGCCGCTTCAAGGTGGTGGTGATCACCGATCGCAAGGACCTGCAGAAGCAATTGTCGGAGACGGCAGAGCTTACCGGCGAGAGCGTCGAAAAGGCCGGCAACACCGTCCAGCTCAAGAAGCTGCTGGGCCGCGACGGCCCCGGCCTGGTGTTCGGTACCATCCAGAAGTACCGCGACCCGGACGCCGAGGGCGAAAGCGAGGCAGGGCAGGAGCCGGAGGAGGCTGGCGGCGGTGGCGGGCTCGACACGGGCCGCCGCGATGCCGCCGAGCCAACTCTCTATGCCAACGGCACGCCTAGGAAGCCCACCCTGAGCGAGCCCTTCGAGGTGCTCAATACCAGCGAGGACATACTGATCCTGGTGGACGAGGCCCACCGCACCCAGGCCGGCGACCTGCACGCCAACATGATGCGCGCCCTGCCCAACGCCGCTCGCATCGGCTTCACCGGCACGCCGATCATCATGGGCGACAAGAAGCGCACCCACGACATCTTCGGCGAGTACATCGACCGCTACACCATCAAGGAGGCGGAGCAGGACGGCGCCACGGTGCCGATCCTCTACGAGGGGCGCACCGCCAAGGGGGCGATCAAGGACGGCGCCAGCCTCGACGGCCTGTTCGAGGACCTGTTCCGCGACCACAGCAAGGAGGAGCTGGAGGCGATCAAGAAGAAGTACGCCACCAAGGGGCAGATCTTCGAGGCGCCGCAGCTGATCCAGGAGAAGGCCCAGGACATCCTGCGCCACTACGTCACCCACATCCTGCCCAACGGCTACAAGGCCCAGCTGGTGGCCTACAGCCGCCGGGCGGCCCTGCGCTACTTCGAGGCCCTCGAGCAGGCCAAGGCCGAGCTTCTGGAGGAGGCGCTGGCGCTCTCCCCCGAGGACAAGGCACTGGAGGATAGCGAGCTGCTGCTGCGACCGCCCCAGGTCAAGGCAGCGATCCAGGCCTGGCGCTATCGCCACGTGCTGCGCGAGCTTGAGTTCGCGGTGGTATTCAGCAGCGGCAACAACGACGACCCCACCTGGGCCAGGTGGAGCGAGCGTGCCGCCGTCGAGAATCACATCAAGCGCTTCAAGAAGCCGCTGCCGCCGCTGGATGGGGCACCCCCCAAGGACCCCGCCAAGCACGACCCGCTGGCCTTCCTGATCGTGAAGAGCATGCTGCTCACCGGCTTCGATGCCCCCATCGAGGGGGTGATGTACCTGGACCGCTCGCTGCGCGAGGCGGAGCTGCTGCAGGCCATCGCCCGGGTCAACCGCACCGGCCACGGCAAGAGCCACGGGATCGTGGTGGATTACTTCGGCGTGGCCAACCACCTCAAGGAGGCGCTGGCCGCCTACAGCGAGGAGGACATAGAGGGCGCCCTGCAGAGCCTCAAGGACGAGATCCCGCTGTTGCGCGACCGCCATCTGCGGGTGATCGACGTGCTGCGCGCCCAGGGGGTGGACGACCTCGACAACGTCGAGGAGGCGGTGCAGGCGCTCGCCGACGAGCGGGTGCGCGCCGAATTTGTGGTCAAGCTTAAGGCGTTCAACCGCGGCCTGGATGACGTGCTGCCGCGTCCCGAGGGGCTGGAGTTCGTCAACGACGCCAAGCGGCTTGCCTACATTCACGCCCTGGCCCGGAACCGCTACAAGGACACCCCGGAGCTCGGCCGCGACATCGGCAACAAGGTGCGCAAGCTGATCGACGACTACGTGATCTCGCTCGGTATCGACCCGCGCATCCCGCCGGTACAGCTCACCGACGCCGAGTTCGATGACCATATCGGCCGCCAGGTGGGCGACCGGGCCAAGGCCTCGGAGATGGAGCACGCGGTGCGCTCCCACGTGCGCAAGCATATGGACGAGGACCCGGTGAAGTACGGGCGCTTGAGCGAGCGCCTGGAGGAGCTGCTCGACCAGCTCGATGGCCAGTGGGCCGAGCAGGTGGAGGCGTTCAAGGCGCTGATTGAGCAGTTGCGGGATGGTGCACCCGGTCCCGAAGAAGACATCCCAGATATGCCCGCCCATGCTCAGCCCTTCTGGCGCGAGCTGATGGCCAGCGCCGGCCTGGAACCGGAGACCATCGACTCGGCCACCGCCCAGAAATTGCTCGACGCCACCGAGGAGGTGGTGGCCACGATCCAGCAGGAGATCGCCATTCCCGACTTCTGGAAGCCCTCCCATATTCCCGACCAGGAGCGCCTCAAGCAGCACCTGTTCAGCCAGCTGATGATGGGCAGCCTGGTGCCTATCGACCAGGCCGAGGCCACCGCCGAGCGGCTCTTCGACCTGGCGCGCAGCAACCATCAGAAGCTGGTGAACGCATGACGCAGCTGGCCGTGGACGATCTCACCTTCGAGGTGCGCGAGAGCTCGCGGCGCAAGACGCTGGAGATCACCGTGGACCGCGACGGCGAGCTGGTGATCGCCGCCCCCACCGGCACCGACGCGCAGCTGCTGCGCGACTTCGTGCTCGAGAAGCGGCTGTGGATCTATCGCAAGCTGGTCGAGAAGGCCGAACGCCGCCGGAGGCTGCCGCGCAAGGAGTACGTCAACGGCGAGGGGTTCCTCTACCTGGGGCGCAGCTACCGGCTCAAGCGGGTGGCCAATGACACCCAGGACGCCCCGCTCAAGCTCGCCGCCGGCCGCTTCCAGCTCCGCGAGGACGCGCTACCCGACGCCCGGGAGCACTTCGTTCGCTGGTACAGCGCCCGCGCCAGCGACTGGCTCACCGCCAGGGTGAAGGAACACGCCCGGCGGATGGGCGTCGAGCCCGCCGGGGTGGTGGTGCAGGACCTTGGCTACCGCTGGGGCTCCTGCGGCAAGGGCAACCGGGTCTACTTCCACTGGAAGACGATCCTGCTGCCCCGCCACATCGCCGAGTACGTGGTCGTCCACGAGCTGGTTCACCTGCACGAGCCCCACCACACCCCCGCCTTCTGGCGCCGCCTGGAGCGCGCCATGCCGGACTATCAGCAGCGCAAGGGCTGGCTCGCTAGGCAGGGTATCGAAGTGGAGGGGGTGTGATCCAAGGCGCGGATCGGCTTCTCCGGGTAGAGGACGCGCACTGGCAGGCGGGGTGGTATCGTCTATGCCACCCATTTCAGACAGGCGTTTCTCCACCATGCTGAACCCTCGGGCGCTGGCGTACCTGAGCGAAGTGATGCGACGCGGCTCCCTGCGTCAGGCGGCCACCTACCTGAACATCGATGTGGCCGCCATCAGCCGCCAGATCCGCCAGCTGGAGGAGGTGGTCGACGCTCAGGTGATGGAGCGCCATGCGGGTGGCGTCCGGCTTACCGAGGCGGGACGCCTGCTGGTAGCGCACTACCACGCCCAGCAGGATGCCGAAGCGGCGGTGATCTCCCGATTATCGGCGCTGCAAGGCCTGGTCAGTGGTCAGGTCCGCATCGCGGTGGGGGAGGGGTTTATCGCCGACCTCATCTCGGCTCCGATGCAGACCTTCATGACCGCCTACCCCGGCATCGAACTGGAGATCATCATGGCCGGCGTCAACGAGGCCATGGCGCTAGTGAAGCAGCGTGACGTCGATCTGGCCCTGCTCTATGCACCGCCGGTGGACACTCAGCTTGAGTGCCATGTCGAGACACGACAGCCGCTGGACCTGATCGTGCCGGCCGGCCACCCCCTCACGGCCATGGGAAGCCCGGTGACGCTTCAGGCGCTGGGCGAGTGGCCCATCGGGCTGATGGACAGCCCCTTCGGGATGCGCCAGATGGTGGACGCCGTGGCACACCAAGAGCGTCTGGCCATCACCCCCCGCCTGCATACCAACTCCGTGGCGGTGCTCAAGAACTTCGTACGCTCGGGGATCGGCATCACCTTCATGCCCGAGCTGACGGTCGCCGAGGAGATCCGCCAGGGTGACATCACCGTACTGCCGATGGCCTACCCGGTCCTCAGTGAGGCCCGTGCCCAGATCGTGAGCCTGGCCGGGCGCGAGCTCACCGTGGCGGCCAGTGCCTGCCTCGACCACCTGCGTCGGGGGATGCGCTTCTTCAAGGCCGACGCCCCGCGACTGCTTGAGAGCGGGCGTTGATAAAATATCAGCGCTATCAGGTTTGAATAGTCAACGCGTCAACGCCTAATCTGCTGATATACCGGCGTCGCCGGGTCTTCACCAACAACAAGCCATGGAGATCAGCATGACCCTGTCTACTCGCAAGCCTCTCACCTCTCGTATTAGTCGTTCATTAGCCGGTGCACCGCTTCTGACGGCCTGTCTCGCCGCTGCCTTTGCCGGCAATGCCCAGGCTGCCACCACCGTCAACATCGGCTATAACGGCGCGCCGGATCCCGAGAAGAATGCCGTGCACGTCTTCGCCACCAACCTGAAGCAACTGGTCGAGGAGAAGACCGAGGGTGAGATCGAGCTGAAGCTCTACGCCAATAGCCAGCTGGGCGAAGAGCAGGAGCGCATGGAGCAGGTGATGAACACTCCCAGCCTGAACATCGCCTCCTTCGCCGGCATGTCGCCGGTGGTGCCTGAGATCTTCGTCAGCGCGATTCCCTTCCTGTTCGACGACTTCGAATCGGCGCGCACCTTCTTCGACGAGGGCCAGTACTGGCAGGCGGTGGAAGACGCGCTGCGTGAGCGTACCGGCCTGGAGCTGCTCGCCGTGGTGGAGGAGGGCGGTTTCCTGGCCTTCACCAACGACGAGCGCCCGATCTCTTCACCCGAGGACTTCGAGGGGTTGCGCTTCCGCGCCATGGACCCCAGCCAGGTCGCCCTCTACGAGGCCTTCGGCGCCTCCGGCACCCCGATCCCGTGGACCGAGGTCTACATGGCGCTGCGCACCGGGGTTGCCGATGGCCAGATGAACCCGCCCATGTACATCATCCTGGGCAGCCTCTATGAGGTGCAGGACTACCTCACCCTGGCCAATATCCAGTACTCGGACCAATTCCTGGTCGGCAACGGCGCGATGATCGATGGATGGGACGAGGAGATGCGTGGCGCCTTCCTGGAGGCCGTCGAGGAGGCCAACCAGATGGCACGTGAACACAACGCGGCTCAGGTGGACGAGCGTATCGCCTTCCTCGAAGAGCAGGGCATGGAAATCATCCGGCCGTCTCAGGAAGAGTTGGATGAGTTTCGTGAGCTGGGCCAGCCCGCCTACCTGGAGTGGCTAGGCGAGCGTGACATAGAGCCGCGCTTCATCGAGATGGCACTCGAAGACGCCGGCATGACCCACCTGACCGAGTAGTCATCGCCATCCCACGGGGCAGGCCTCAGTGCCTGCCCTGGGTCTCAAACCGCGACAATCCCGGAATCCTTCATGTCATCCCTCAACGCTCGCGTGCTGGGTATCAGCCGCCGTGTGTCATTGTCTGTGGCCAGCACACTGCTGCTGATCGATCTGGCCATCATTCTGTATGGCGTCTTCATGCGCTACCTCGCCGGTGGGGCCCCCATCTGGACAGATGAGCTGGCTCGCTACCTGATCATCGGCAGCGTCCTGCTGGCCGCCGGTGCCGTCTGGGTCGAGGGCGGTCATATGCGGGTCGCGCTGATCGAGCGGCTGCTGCCGGTGTCACTGCGCCGTCTGCTCAACCTGTACCAATGGCTGCTCACGCTCAGCATCGCCATCGCCGCGGCGATCTTCAGCTATCGCTATGCGCAGTCGGTCTCCATGTTCACCAGCCAGGGGCTGGGGATCAGCCGCACGGTGCCGATGATGGCGATGCCGATAGGTTTTGCGCTGCTGGCCTGGCAGGCGCTCTGGTACGGACCGGCTCCTCTCAAGGAACTGTCGGAGACGGCGGAGACGGAGGAAGCGTCATGACCCTGACCATGCTCGCTGTCTTCCTGGTGCACGTGTTGCTGGGGCTGCCGTTGTTCGTCTCCCTGCTGGCCACCTCACTGGTGGGCTTCCTGTTCGTCGACCCCAGCATGATTCCGCGCATGCTGCCGCAGCAGTTCTTCGGCGGCATCAATGCCTTCTCGTTGATGGCCATCCCGCTGTTCATCCTGGCCGGCAACCTGATGAACGTGACTCGCCTCACCGATCGCTTGATGGCCTTTGCCAAGCTGCTGGTGGGCCACCTGCGCGGGGGCATGGGGCACGTCAACGTGGTGTCCAGCGTGTTCTTCGCCGGGGTCAACGGCTCGGCGGTCGCCGATACCTCAGCGCTGGGCTCGCTGCTGGTCCCACCGATGCGCAAGGAAGGCTACTCCACCGCCTTCGCCGCCGGGCTCACCGCCGGCAGCTCGCTGATCGGGCCGATCATTCCGCCGAGCATCTTCATGATCCTCTATGCCTCGCTGACCAACACCTCGGTGGGCGACCTCTTCCTCGCGGGGGTAATTCCCGGGCTGCTGCTGGGCGTGGCCTTCATGGGCATGAACGCCTGGTATGCCTGGCGTGTCGGGATGGAGAAGCGGGGCGGGCTGCCCAGCGCACGCGAACTGCTGGTCACTGCGGTGGGGGCACTCCCGGCATTGGTGGCCCCCTTCATCATAGTGGCGGGTATCGTACTGGGGTTCGTCACGCCGACCGAATCCGGCGCCCTGACCGCCCTGTATGTCGCGCTCTGCGGCGCCGCGCTCGGCAACCTTCGCCTGGCCGAGCTGTGGAAGGCCATCGTCGATACCACGCGGCTGACCTCGGCCATCTTCCTGATCATGGCGGCCTCGGCCACCATCAGCTGGCTGCTCTCCTACGCCCAGGTGCCCAACCAGTTCGTCGAGCTGCTGGCGCCCTACATCGATAAGCCGGTGGTGATCCTGCTGATGCTGAGCCTGATCACCTTCGTCACCGGCATGTTCATGGAGGAGGTGTCGGCGCTGATGCTGCTGACGCCGATCTTCTCCCCGGTGGCGATGATGGCCGGGATCGACCCGGTGCACCTGGGCATCATCATCACCCTCAACATCACTATCGCCTTGATCACCCCGCCCATGGGGGCCTGCGTGTTCGTCGCCGCCGCGGTCAGCCGCCTGGAGATCGTCTCGCTGTTTCGGACCATCTGGCCCTTCGTGCTGACGGCGGTGCTGGTGCTGTTGCTCCTGATCCTGTTCCCGGGGCTGACGCTCTGGTTACCCACCCTGCTTGGATAGTGACATGACGGACTCCCTTTCTCAGCTGACTGCCACCCCGATCGTCGAGAGGCCCGAGCCGGACTGGCCGGTGCTGAGCCGGATCCCCATCCAGGGCAGCGATGAGCCGTTGATGCCGCTCAGCCTGGCGCCCGCACCGATCAAGGTGTTCCCCGTGTACGCCAAGCAGGGCGTGCCAGGTGCGGTGAACGAGTGCTACGTGCGGGAAGGGGTGTATCGTCGCCTGCTCAGGGTGGCGCGTTCGCTGCCCGAAGGGATGGGGCTGATCATCCTCGACGGCTGGCGCCCCTGGCGGGTGCAGCAGTACCTGTTCGATACCCTGCAGGACGCGATTCGCGCCCACCACCCCGAGCTCGACCAGGAGGCGCTGCTGGCGCGCACCCGCGAGTTCGTCTCGGTGCCCAGCCACGAGCCCGATGCGCCCAGCCCCCACCTGACCGGCGGGGCGGTGGACGTGACCCTGAGCGATATCGACGGGCTGCCGCTCGACATGGGCACGCTCTTCGATGAAGCGGTGCCAGCCTCCCACACCGCCTACTTCGAGACGCTCGAACACCCCACGGATCGGCAGCGGCAGATACGTGACAACCGCCGACTGCTCTACACGGTGATGCACGGGGCGGGTTTCACCAACCTGCCCAGCGAGTGGTGGCACTACGACGCCGGCGACCAGCTCTGGGCCCATTACGGGCGACACGAACGGGCCATCTATGGCCCAGCCGAGTTGGAAACCGTCGAGAGTCGGTGGCGCAGGCAACTATGAATTCATGGAAGGTTTACCGCCGTGAAGACAGCATCATCGAAACTCATAAATAACCATAAGAGGCTTTGACAGCTTGGGAAGTCGTCGTTCATATTAGTTGTGCGGAAAATAAATTCACCAAGAAAAACGCGAGAGATACCATGAAATTAACAATATCTATTCTCCCCGCCGCCGTCATGGGAACTGTCATGCTGGGCGGTGGATTTTCTACGATAGCATCAGCACAAGACGAATCCTATACGGTAGGTGTCGAAGCCTCCTTTCCCCCGTGGGCTTATGTCGAAGCCGGTGAGTTCAAGGGCATTGCCATCGATGCCATGGAAGCCATCGCCGAGGAGGCTGGTATCGAGATAGAGTTCCAGGATATGCCATTTCCATCGCTGATTCCCGCGCTGGCCGCGGAGAAGATCGATATCCTGGCAACGGGGCTGACCGTAACGGAGGAGCGAAGTCAGAACATCGACTTCACCATCCCCTGGTGGGAAACCAATGACGTCGTCCTGGTGCCGGAAGACTCTGACCTCAATGTGTTTACCGCCGTTTGCTGTGGTGCCCGTGTCGGGGTTCAGGGCGGGTCCTCCCAGCAGGCCTGGATGGAAGAAAACGTCGTGAACTCCGGTGACATCGATGTCGAGCTGGCGAAATACGACAACTACGTCACCGCAGTGGATGACATGGCGATTGGTCGTATCTCTTCCGTCATTGTCGATGACACCTCCGCCCAGGAATATATCAATGCCGGCAAGCCGGTGAAGATGGCGGGCAAGATCTATATTCGCGCTCCTCTGGCGCTGGCCGTTTCCAAGGATGACCCTCGGGAGATTCTGGGTGACCTGAACCAGGGGATTCTCGCGATTTATGAATCGGGGGAGTGGGGCAAGATCGTCGACGAGTATATCCCCGGTGTGTCGGTTCCGACCATCCCAGGGTACATGCCTGACTTCGTGGATACCTACCAGAAGCCTGTCGCCGGACTTCCCGAACTGGGGAACGAGTAAGTCACGTTGACGTCGAGTGCTCTCCCCCTGGGAGGGCGCTCGTCACATCAGGAAGTGGGCATGGACATCTACGACGTACTATGGCGTGATTTTCCTTTCTTGCTGAAGGGGCTTGGCGTTGCCATCGTGCTGTTGGCAGCCCTGCTGTTGATCGGGTTTGTCATCGGCATGGCGATCTGCCTTTTACAGCTGTATGGTCCCAAGACGCGCCTTGTTCAGTGGCCACTGAAGCTCTATGAGCGAGTCTTCAGGGGTGTGCCGATTATCATCATGTTGTTTATCTTCTTCTATGGGATATCGGGCATCTTCGATATATCGGCGTTTGGTGCGGCCATTCTTGCCATGGGACTGCGCTCGGCCGCCTATCAATCACAGATCTTCCGAAGTGCCTTCCAATCGGTGCCGTCGGGTCAGATGATGGCTGCTCGTGCGATGGGCATGTCAAGGACTAAGGCGATACGTCATATCATTTTTCCTCAGGCGGCTCGCCATGCCATCGGTCCATGGACTAACGAGTTTTCCTCGGAAATTAAAGAGACATCGCTGGCCTATGTCATCGGTGTCGTCGAGCTGACACGCCAGGCCCATTACATCATTACCAGCACACAAGGAAATGTGCTGACAGTCTTTGCCGTGGTAGCACTCTTGTACTTTGTTCTTAACCGTACAGGAAATAGCCTCTTGTATGCCTTTGAGCGAAAACTTGCCGTGCCGGGCTTCGAAAAATAATCCGACAGGACCGTTAAGAATGGCCGATAATCTTATCCTCGACGTGCAAGATGTAAAGAAGGCCTATGAGGGTCTTGAAGTATTGAAAGGCATCGGGTTCGGGTTGCGAAAAGGAGAGACCAAGGTGCTGATTGGCCCCTCCGGCTCAGGGAAAAGTACCTTGCTGCGCTGTATCAATTACCTCACCGTGCCGGATGCCGGGCGGATCTACCTCAACGGTGAAGAAGTACTGGATAAAAATATCGATACCATGCGCGCACGCATGGGGTTTGTCTTCCAAGACTTCAACCTGTTTACGCACCTGACGGTGCTGGACAACGTACGAATCTGCCAGATCAAGGTGAGTGGTGTCGACAAGGATACCGCTACCCAGCGGGCTCATCGTGAGCTGGAACGGGTCGGGCTGGGTGACAAGGCGGCTGCCTATCCGGCTGAGCTTTCCGGTGGCCAACAGCAGCGTGTTTCCATTGCCCGAGCTCTGGCCATGGATCCCGATGTGCTGCTCTTCGATGAGCCGACGTCTGCCCTTGACCCGGAGCTGACAGGGGAGGTGGTCAGGGTCATGCAACAGCTCGCTGCCGAGGGAATGACCATGGTGGTGGTGACCCATGAGATGAGCTTTGCCCGCCAGGCCGCTGACGAGATCATCTTCATGGAGAAGGGGCACATCGTCGAGCAGGGTGCGCCCGATGTGCTCTTCAACTCTGCTGTCAATGAGCGCACCAGGGCGTTTCTCAATGTCATCGCGGAGCATGGATGAGCCATGAGAGAGTTTATCGAGTTTGGTATCGAGTGGCTGCCTGAGCTTCTCAAGGGGGTCCCGGTGACGCTGGCGCTATGGGTGATAGCCATCACCTTGGGGTTCCTTCTGGGTCTGGTGCTCTGTTGGGCCAGGGTCTATGGCAACCGGCTCTTCTACTGGCTGAGCACCTGCTATGTGGAGCTCTTTCGTGGCACACCAATGCTGGTGCAGATGTTCTTCATCTATCTTGGGCTACCGCATGTCGGCATTGTCTTTGATGCCTTCACCGCAGCGGTGATCGCCATTACCTTGAACAGTGCCGCCTACCAGGCAGAGTACTTCCGCGGCTCGGTACTCTCGGTTCCCAAAGGGCAGTTGGTAGCGGCGCGGGCTTGTGGCATGACCCAATGGCAGGCCATTCGCCATATCATGCTGCCTCAGGCGTTGAGGCGTGTTATTCCTCAATGGTCGAACGAGGCCATTATCGAGCTGAAGTTTACTTCCATCGCCTACACCATCGGTGTGGTAGAAATCACCTCTATCGCCTCGGATATCGGCTCCCGAACACTGGACTTCTTCCTGGTCTTCCTGTGGGCAGGGATCATCTACCTGGCCCTGACCTCTACGGTGGCCAGCCTGCTTGGGTGGCTGGAGCGGCGCACCTATGTGCCGGGGGTGACAAGTGTTTAGTCATGCTTGGGAAGTTGCTTTTTCGACCATCGTCTTTTGTGGCGATTGGCTTTCATCAGGATGTCGTTTTTGTGGCATTCGTTATCTAACTGATTGATTTTCTGATAGTGGCTCACCCTGGAGCGGCGAGCTCCTTTCTTCAGTGAGGCGCTCGTGTCACGAGATCATCATTGTCTAGACAACTGCCGTTAACCTGACGCCCCGACACTGATGCCATTCCCAAGAGGAGAGGCATCATGTCGATTCACAGCATCCTGGTCGATCGGGTCAGCAAGACCTTCGGCCAGCGTCCGGTCCTTCGCGACGTCGGCTTTTCGGTATCCCCCGGCGAGATGGTTGCCCTGGTAGGTCCGTCAGGCTCCGGCAAGTCCACCCTGATGCGCCATATGGCCGGCCTGACGCGTGCCAACCGCAATAGCCACAGCCGCATCGAGGTACTCGGTCGCGACATCCAGAGCGCTGGCCACCTCACTCGCCGCACCCGCGCCGAGCGCTGCCGTACCGGTTACATCTTCCAGCAGTTCAACCTCGTCGGCCGCCTGAGCGTGCTTACCAATGTGCTGATCGGCCGTCTGGGCAGCATGCCGCGTGGCCGCTCCCTGCTGGGGCGCTTCACCGCCGAGGAGACCCACCGGGCACTGCGCGCCCTGGCGCGGGTCGGCATCGACTCCCTGGCCCATCAGCGGGCCAACACCCTCTCCGGCGGCCAGATGCAGCGGGTAGCCATCGCCCGCGTTCTGATGCAGGACGCGGACATCATCCTCGCCGATGAGCCCATTGCCTCACTGGACCCGCGTAGCTCCCGCGAAGTGATGGAGATCCTGGCCGGTATCAACGCCGAGGACGGTCGCACCGTGCTGGTCACCCTGCATCAGGTGGAAGTGGCTCGCCGCTTCTGCCCGCGAACCATCGCGCTGAAGGAGGGCCGGCTCTACTTCGATGGACCCACCAGCGACCTTACCGATGCTCGCCTCGAGGCGCTCTATGCCAATGCTGGCCTGGATGAGCTGCGTGCCAAGCCGGCTCCCCAAGACATCGGCAATGCCATCGGTGCTTTGGGGTAACACCCAGCCCAACCACTTGACGCTTACTCGACATCCCAAGGAGACCTACCCATGTCCCGCTTCGCGTTTCGTCGTTTCGCACTGCCGCTGGTCGCCGGCGCCAGCCTGTTCGCCAGTCAGCTGACCCTGGCCGCCGAGACTCTCAACTTCGGCATCATCTCCACCGAGTCCAGCCAGAACCAGGCGGACCAGTGGCAGCCCTTCCTGGATGACATGTCCCGCGAACTTGGCCGTGAGATTAAGCCCTTCTTCGCCACCGACTACGCCGCCGTTATCCAGGCGATGCGCTTCGACAAGGTCGACTTGGCCTGGTACGGCAATAAGT
>NZ_AXCA01000223.1:0-9565 GCF_000475415.1 Halomonas sp. PBN3
GGATTACCTTATTTATTTAAATAAAACTTTTAATTCCACAAAGGAATATCAATGTCGCCCTCGGCCCTGACCGACGACGGGCGCCACCGGGGCGCCCGTCGAGGAGGGGGAGTCGGCAAGGGAGAACAGCCTAGACGAAGCGGCCCAGGCCGGCGGCGTGGCGCAGGCGCTCCATCAGCGGCGCGGCCTCGGCGCGGGCGCGCTCGGCGCCCTTGAGCAGCACCTGCTCGATATGGCCGGGGTCCTCCAGCAGCGCCTGGTAGCGCTCGCGGGGCTCGCGCAGGTGCTCGTTGAGGTACTCGAAGACGCGGTTCTTGGCCTCGCCCCAGCCGATGCCAGCCGCGTACTCGTCGCGCATGGCCGCGGTCTCCTCGGCGCTGGCGAAGGCGGAGTAGATCTGGAACAGGGTGCAGGTATCGGGGTCCTTGGGCTCGCCGGGCTCCAGGGAGTTGGTCTTGATCTTGCGCACCAGCTTGAGCAGCTTCTTCTCGGAGACGAACAGCGGGATGGTGTTGTTGTAACTCTTGGACATCTTGCGCCCGTCGAGGCCGTTGAGCACCTCCACCTTCTCGTCCACCGCCGCCTCGGGCAGGGTGAAGAACTGCCCCTTGTAGAGGTGGTTGAAGCGCCCGGCCATGTCCCGGGCCATCTCGATGTGCTGGATCTGGTCGCGCCCCACCGGCACCTTGTTGGCGTTGAACATCAGGATGTCGGCGGCCATCAGCACCGGGTAGCCGAACAGGCCCATGGTGATGCCCTTGTCCGGGTCCTGGTTGCCGACGGCCTCGTTCTCCGCCACCGCCGCCTTGTAGGCATGGGCGCGGTTCATCAGCCCCTTGGCGCAGACGCAGGAGAGCATCCAGGTCAGTTCGGGGATCTCGGGGATGTCCGACTGGCGATAGAAGATGGCGTTGTCGGTGTCCAGGCCCAGGGCCAGCCAGGTGGCGGCGATCTCCAGGCGCGACTCCTGCACCCGGCGCGGGTCCTGGCACTTGATCAGCGCATGCAGGTCGGCGAGGAAGTAGTAGGACTGGACGTTGGGGTCCTGGCTCGCCTCGATGGCGGGCTTGATGGCGCCGACATAGTTGCCGAGGTGGGGGGTACCGGTGGTAGTGATGCCGGTGAGAACGCGGGTCTTCTCGGAAGCTGCACTCATGGGGTAAGCGGACTCTGCGATGCGGAAATGGCCGCTATGGTAACGCGGGACCCCGGTCAAGGCGACCGCGGCGGCATCAGTCGGGACGCAGTGCCCCGCAGCGCCAGCAGGCATCGAAGACGCCCTCCAGCGCCTCGCCGCAGCCCGGGCAGCGCCAGGCCGGCGCCTCGCTCTCCCCGGAGAGGGCCTGGCGGATCAGCGCCTCGGCGCGCTCGCGGTTGTGGGGGCGCACCCACACCTCGGGCTCGCACTCGGTGAGGGGCAGCTCGCCAGCGCCGCCGCCCAGGGTCATGTTGTGCAGCTCGACGGGAATCCCCGCCGCCGCCAGCAGATTGCGCACATGGCCGACCAGCAGCGCATTGGCGTGGGCGAAGACGCGGACCGAGTCGGGGGCCATGCAACGCTCCCCGGTCAGTCGCGGAAGACGCGCACGCCCAGCGCCTTGAGGTAGCTTGTCTCGGGGATCGCCGGGTGCACCGGATGGTCCGCCCCCTGGTGGCCCTGGAAGAGCACCTGGCCGTGGCGGTCCTGGTGGCGCACCGCCCCGCGCACCACCTCCATCAGCGCCTCCGGCGCGAGGTGCATGGAGCAGGAGGCCGAGAGCAGCAGGCCGTCGCGGCCCAGCAGGCGCATCGCCTCGCGGTTGAGCCTGGCGTAGGCGCGCTCGCCGGCGGGGATATCCTTGCGTTTCTTGATGAAGGCGGGCGGGTCGAGGATCACCACGTCGAACTGCTCGCCCTCGGCCTTGAGCGCCGCCAGCGCCTCGAAGGCATCGCCCTCGCCCACCGCGACCTGCTCGTGCAGGCCGTTCAGGGCGGCGTTCTCGGCCACCCGCTCCAGGGCCGCCGCCGAGGCGTCCACGCAGAGCACCTCGCAGGCGCCGTGGGCCGCCGCCTGCACACCCCAGCCACCGACGTAGCTGAACAGGTCCAGCACCCGCTTGCCGGCCACGAACTGGTTGAGCCATGCGCGGTTGGCGCGGTGGTCATAGAACCAGCCGGTCTTCTGCCCATCGAGCACCGGCGCGGCGAAGCGCACGCCGTTCTCCTCCAGCAGCACCGGGTCGGCCACCTCGCCCTTGACCACCTCCACGCCTGGCGCGAGGCCCTCCTGACGACGACCGCTGGTGTCGTTGCGCAGCACCACCGTGGCCGGCGAGAGCACCTTGTCCAGGGCATCGAGCAGCTCGGGCAACACCGCCTGCATGCCGGCGGTGTTGAGCTGCACCACCAGGGTGTCGCCGAAGCGGTCGATCACCAGGCCCGGCAGCAGGTCGCCCTCGCCATGCACCAGCCGGTAGAAGGGGGCGGCGAAGAGGTGCTGGCGCAGCGCCAGCGCCTGGTTGAGGCGGTGCACCAGCAGCGAGCGGTCGAGCCGCTGCTTGGGGTCCCGGGAGACCAGCCGCGCGCAGATCAGCGAGTGCGGATTGACGTAGGCCACCCCCATCGCCTTGCCGTTGGCGGCCTCCACCACCATCTGGGTCCCGGGCGCGAGGCCCTTGAGCGGGGTGGCGTCGGTGTCGATCTCGTTGGAGTAGAGCCACAGGTGGCCAACCTTGAGGCGGCGGTCGGCATGCTTCTTGAGGCGCAGGGAGGACAGGGTCATGGGAGCTCTCTCGAAAGGGTCAGGTCTGGCAATGGGGGCAGTAGACGCTGGCGCGCTGGCCCAGGGTGACCAGGCGCAGCTCGGCGCCGCAGCGTCGGCAGGGCTGGCCATGGCGGCCGTAGACGTTGAGGCGCTGCTTGAAGTAGCCGGGCTCGCCGGTGCCGCCGACGAAGTCGCGCAGGGTGGTGCCGCCCTGGGTGATCGCCGCGGCCAGCACCTCCTTCGCGGCGGCGGCGAGGCGCGCGTAGCGCTCGGCCGAAATGCGCCCGGCGGCGCGGCGCGGGTCGATGCCGGCCAGGAACAGCGCCTCGCTGGCGTAGATGTTGCCCACCCCCACCACCACGGCGTTGTCCATCAGGAAGGGCTTCACCGCGACGCGACGCCCGCGGGAGAGGCGATGGAGACACGCGCCGTCGAAGGCGTCGGAGAGCGGCTCCGGGCCCAGCCGGGCCAGCCGCGGGTCCTGCTCGACGCTGCCCTTGAGCCAGTCGACGAAGCCGAAGCGCCGCGGGTCGTGATAGCGCAGCAGGGCGCCATCGTCGAGCACCAGGTCGAGGTGGTCGTGCTTCCTCGGCAGCTCGCCGAGACGGGCGATGCGCAGGCTGCCGGACATGCCCAGGTGCCACAGCAGGGTGCCCGTCGCCTCGCCACCGACCAGGGGCAGCAGCAGGTACTTGGCGCGCCGCGACAGCGCCCCGACGCTCGCCCCCACCAGGCGCTCGACCAGGTCGCCGGGCACCGGCACCCGCAGGCGCGGCTGGCGCACGACCACCTCGGTGATCACGCGCCCCTCGACGTGCGGGGCGATGCCGCGGCGGGTGGTCTCGACTTCAGGCAGCTCGGGCATGACGGCTCTCGCGAAACAGGCCCCGGAAACGCCAGAACCCGGCTGGAGCATCAGCCGGGTTCAGGGCGACAGGCTTGAACACCTGTGGAAGACGACCAAGGGTTACTTGATCTTGGCTTCCTTGTACATCACGTGCTTGCGGACCACCGGGTCGAACTTCTTCATCTCGAGCTTGTCCGGGGTGTTCCGCTTGTTCTTGTCGGTGGTGTAGAAGTGGCCGGTACCGGCGCTGGACACCATTCTGATCTTGTCGCGCATGACTGCTGCTCCCTAGGTGGAATCGCTTAGACGGCTTCGCCGCGCTTGCGGATATCGCCGAGCACTGCCTCGATACCCTTCTTGTCGATGATGCGCATGCCCTTGGAGGAGACGCGCAGCTTGACGAAACGGTTCTCGGACTCGACCCAGAAGCGATGGGTGTGCAGGTTCGGCAGGAACCGGCGACGGGTCTTGCGCTGGGAGTGTGAAACGTTGTTACCAGTCACCGGGCGCTTGCCGGTAACCTGACATACTTTGGACATGGGAGCCTCCAACCACTGGCCAGGTGTTCAACCACCTGTTGTGTTCAAAACCTGTCGGGCAAACCGGGGAGATCCCGTGACATTTGACCCAAGGGAATTCAAAGGCTGCACTTTATACCAGAGACCGCCCCGCCGGACAAGCCCGGAGCGCGAGCGAAGGCAGGGCCCCGCGTCGGCGAGGACGATACGGAAGGCGACTGGCGATGGGCAGGCGCTTGGCAGGCGACCCGAGCGATCGGGGCCGGGCGCAGCCGAGGCGGCATTATAGAGGAAGCGACGCCCCGCGTCATGCCCTACAGCCACCCCCGTTCGGCGAAGGAGACCACCTCGCCGTCGCCCACCACGAAATGGTCGAGCACGCGGATCTCGAAGAGTCCCAGCGCCTCGCGCAGCCGTTCGGTGATGCGCCGGTCGGCGTCACTGGGCTCGGCCACCCCCGAGGGGTGGTTGTGGGCGAGGATCACCGCCCCGGCGCCCAGCTCCAGGGCACGCCGCGCCACCTCGCGGGGGTAGACCGAGGCGCTGTCCAGGGTGCCGCGGAACAGCGACTCGTAGCGGATCACCCGATGCTGGGTGTCGAGGAAGAGGGCGGCAAACTCCTCGTGGCCCAGGTGGCGCAGCTGGCTGGCCAGGTAGGCACGCACCAGGGTCGGCGAGGTCAGCGCCTCGCCCCGCGCCAGCTGGCTGGCCAGGTGGCGCCGCGAGAGCTCCAGGGTCGCCTGGAGCTGCACGTACTTGGCATCGCCCATGCCCCGGGCGGCGCAGAAGCGCTCGCGGCTAGCCTCCAGCAGCTGGCGCAGGCCACCGAACTCCAGCAGCAGGTCCCGGGCGAGGTCCACCGCCGAGCGCCCCGGCACCCCCACGCGCAGGAAGATCGCCAGGAGCTCGGCATCCGACAGCACCTCCGGCCCCAGCGCCAGGAGCTTCTCCCGGGGACGTTCCCCCTCCGGCCATTCGCGGATCGACATCGCCACCCCTCCCTGTCGCCTGTCCTCAGTGTAGCCACTGCTCGGCAAGCGTCGCTCGACTACGCAAGGTCGGGCCCCGGTGGTAAGGTAGGCGGCTGATATCGACGCCGGACCCACGCCCATGTCAACGCCTTCCGGATCCCTCACAGGCCAGCGCGTGCTGCTCGGCATCAGCGCCGGCATCGCCGCCTACAAGAGCGCCCTGCTCGCCCGCCTGCTCAAGCAGTCCGGGGCCGAGGTGCGCGTGGTCATGACCGACGGCGCCCAGGCCTTCATCACCCCGCTGACGCTGCAGGCGCTGACCGGCGAGCCGGTGCGCACCTCGCTGCTAGACCCCGAGGCCGAGGCGGGCATGGGCCATATCGAGCTGGCCCGCTGGGCCGACACCATCCTGATCGCCCCGGCCACCGCCGACCTGATGGCACGCCTGGCCGCCGGGATGGCCGACGACCTGCTCACCACCCTGTGCCTGGCCAGCCGGGCCACGAAGGTGATGGCCCCGGCTATGAACCAGGCGATGTGGGCCCACCCGGCGACGCAGCGCAATGCCGCGCGGCTCGCCGAGGATGGCTGGCGACTTCTGGGGCCGGACAGCGGCGACCAGGCCTGCGGCGACGTCGGTCCGGGCCGCATGCTGGAGCCCGAGGCGATCCTCGCCGCGCTGCTGCCGGCGGCGCCCGGCAGCGGGGCGGGCAGCACGCCCGCCACCATGCAGGCCCTCCCTGCCGCCGCGGGCCTGCATATCACCATCACCGCCGGCCCCACCCGGGAGCCGCTGGACCCGGTGCGTTATCTCTCCAACCACAGCTCCGGCAAGATGGGCTACGCCCTGGCCGAGGCCGCCGTGGCGCTGGGCGCCCGGGTCACCCTGATCAGCGGCCCAGTGGCCCTGCCCTGTCCCGCCGGGGTGGCGTGTCTGCCGGTGGAGACAGCCGGCGAGATGCATGCCGCCGCCCAGCGGCTGGCGCCCGAGAGCGACCTGTTCATCGGCTGCGCCGCCGTGGCCGACTACCGCGCCGAGGCCGCCGCCGAGCACAAGATCAAGAAGGTGGAGGGCGAGGACGCCCTGACCCTGCGGCTGGTCAAGAACCCCGACATCATCGCCGCTGTGGCCGCCATGCCCGAGGCCAGCCGGCCGCTGGTGGTAGGCTTCGCCGCCGAGACCCGGGACGTGGAGCGCTACGCCCGGGATAAGCTCGCCCGCAAGGGGCTGGACATGGTCGTCGCCAACGACGTCTCCCGCGAGGGCCTCGGCTTCGGCGCCGACGACAACGCCGCGGTGCTGCTGTGGCGCGAAGGAGGCCGACAGGCGTCGCCGCAGGGCGACGATCTCGGCCGCGACGCCCTCCCCCCACAGCCCAAGTCGCGGCTCGCCGAGGCGATCCTGCGCCGCGCCCTGGCCTGCCTCGCCGCGCGGCAGGCCCCCTGACCGACACCAAGACTTCCAGGACCTCCGATGCCCGTACCCGCCACGTCCCCGCGCCTCGCCGTGAAGCTCCTCGACGAGCGCCTGCGTGACCACCTGCCCCGCTACGCCAGCGAGGGTGCCGCCGGCATGGACCTGCGCGCCCTGCTCGACGCCCCGCTGACCCTGGCCCCGGGCCAGTGCGAGCTGGTGCGCACCGGCCTCGCCGTGCACATCGCCGACCCGGGCCTCGCCGGCCTGATCCTGCCGCGCTCGGGCCTGGGCCACAAGCACGGCATCGTGCTCGGCAACCTGGTGGGGCTGATCGACTCCGACTACCAGGGCGAGCTGATGATCTCGGTCTGGAACCGCGGCACGGCCGACTTCACCGTCGAGCCCTTCGAGCGCCTGGCACAGTTCGTGCTTGTTCCCGTGGTGCAGGCCGCGCTCGAGGTCGTGGACGACTTCGACGCCAGCCAGCGAGGCGACGGCGGCTTCGGCAGCTCGGGCCGACACTGACGCCAACCGCCCACGACACCCCTTACAGGACAAGGATCTCCCATGACAGCCGACACCCAGACCGCTCCCGCCTCCATCTTCCGCGCCTACGACATCCGCGGCATCGTCGACGACACCCTCACCGAGGCGAGCGTCGAGGCGATCGGCCGTGCCATCGGCAGCGAGGCGGCCGCGCGCGGCGAGGCCACGGTGGTGGTGGCCCGCGACGGGCGCCTCTCGGGCCCGCGCCTCCAGGACGCCCTGGTGCGCGGCCTGACCGCCGCCGGCCGCGACGTCATCGACATCGGCATGGTGCCCACGCCGGTGCTCTACTTCGCCACCCACGCCCTGGACGGCACCGCCTCGGGCGTGATGGTCACCGGCAGCCACAACCCGCCGGACTACAACGGCTTCAAGATCGTGCTCGCCGGCGAGACCCTCTCCGGCGACGCCATCACCGCCCTGCACACCCGCATCGTCGAGGGTGACCTCGCCGAGGGCGAGGGCAGCATGCGCCAGGTGGACGTGCGCGACGCCTACCTGGCACGGATCCTGGCCGACGTGCGCCTGGAGCGCCCGCTCAAGGCGGTGGTGGACTGCGGCAATGGCGTGGCCGGCGAGCTGGGGCCGCAGCTGGTGGAGAAGCTCGGCGCCGAGACCCTGCCGCTGTTCGCCGAGATCGACGGCACCTTCCCCAACCACCACCCGGACCCGGGCAAGCCCGAGAACCTCGAGGACCTGATCCGCGTGGTGCAGGAGAGCGGCGCCGACATCGGCCTGGCCTTCGACGGCGACGGCGACCGCCTGGGGGTGATCACCCCCCGGGGCCGGCTGATCTACCCCGACCACCTGATGATGGCCTTCGCCGAGGACATGCTGACCCGCAACCCGGGGGCGAAGGTGATCTTCGACGTCAAGTGCACCGGCAACCTGGCCCGGGTGATCGATGAGGCGGGTGGCGAGCCAGAGATGTGGCGCACCGGCCACTCGCTGATCAAGGCACGCATGAAGGAGACCGGCGCCCTGCTGGCCGGCGAGATGAGCGGCCACATCTTCTTCAAGGAGCGCTGGTACGGCTTCGACGACGGCCTCTACGGCGCCGCCCGCCTGCTGGAGATCCTCTCCCGCCAGGCGCTGGACGCCGACGCCTTCTTCGACCGCTTTCCCCAGGACAAGGGCACACCGGAGATCAACGTCGGCGTCAGCGACGACACCAAGTTCGATCTGGTGGCGCGCCTGGCCCGCGAGGGCGACTTCGGCGAGGAGGGCGTCAAGACCACCCTGGACGGGATCCGTGTCGACTACCCCGACGGCTGGGGCCTGTGCCGCGCCTCCAACACCACCCCGGTGCTGGTGCTGCGCTTCGAGGGCAAGAGCGACGCCGCGCTTTCACGCATCAAGGCGCGCTTCGCCGACGCCCTGGCCCAGGTGGCGCCCGAGCTGGACGTGGCGCTCTGAGCCCGTGACTGGATGACCCGCCGCCGACGCGGCGGCCCTGAGCATGACAAGGGAACCCGAGATGACCGAACAGACCCGTGACCCGCGCCTGGTGGTGGAGGTGCTCTCCGAGGCGCTGCCCTACATCCAGCGCTTCTCCGGCAAGACCGTGGTGGTGAAGTACGGCGGCAACGCCATGACCGAGGACACCCTGATCGACTCCTTTGCCCGCGACATGGTGCTGATGAAGGAGGTCGGCATCAATCCGGTGGTGGTCCACGGCGGCGGCCCCCAGATCGGGGAGCTGCTCAAGAAGCTCAACATCGAGTCGCGCTTCGTCAATGGCATGCGGGTCACCGATGCCGAGACCATGGACGTAGTGGAGATGGTGCTGGGCGGGCTGGTCAACAAGGGCATCGTCAACCTGATCAACCAGTGCGGGGGCAAGGCGATCGGCCTGACCGGCAAGGATGGCGCCCAGATCCGCGCGCGCCAGCTCAAAGTGGAGCACCAGACCCCGGAGATGACCGCGCCCGAAATTATTGACATCGGCCACGTCGGCGAGGTGGAGCATATCGCCACCGACCTGATCGAGATGCTCGCCGAGCGCGACTTCATCCCGGTGATCGCCCCTATCGGCGTCGACACCGAGGGCCGCAGCTACAACATCAACGCCGACCTGGTGGCGGGCAAGGTGGCAGAGGCCCTGTGTGCCGAGAAGCTGATGCTCTTGACCAACGTGGCCGGGCTGATGGATGGCGGCGGCGAGGTGCTGACCGGGCTGACCACCGCCCAGGTCGATGCCCTGATCGCTGATGGCACCATCCACGGCGGCATGCTGCCCAAGATCCGCTGCGCCCTGGAGGCGGTGAAGGGCGGCGTCGCCAGCGCCCATATCATCGACGGCCGGGTGCCCCACGCCACCCTGCTGGAGATCTTCACCAACGCCGGCGTCGGCACCCTGATCACCGACACCGGCCAGGAGGGCTGACCCTGGCCGCCGCGGCCCTGGCGTCGCGGCGGGCGCCCGACTAGCATAGCTCGAGCATGAGAAAAGAAAAGAGCGATATGACGCAGGCAACCCCCACCCCCAGCCGCCGGGAGCAGATCCTCCAGGCGCTGGCGCTG
>NZ_AXCA01000224.1:0-1201 GCF_000475415.1 Halomonas sp. PBN3
GCCCGAATATTGCACCAGGCATGAAAAAAGCGGCTGAAAATCGGTTATAATTCAAGAGCCTAACCAAGAATTAGCCGACACAGCCGCCATGACAAAATGTACCACGCCCACCGCCACCTTTCCACGCTGCAAAGGCCGTCAGATCACCGCCAGCTTCGATGGCGGCGAGGTCACCTCTGACGGTGGCATCCTGCTGCTGCGGCAGCTCGACCGCGAGATGGGCCTGACCCGCGCTATCGCTCGCCGGCTGAGTGATGACCGCGATCCTCAACGCTGCCTGCATCGCACCGAAACCCTGGTTCGGCAGCGCGTGTTTGGCCTGGCGCTGGGCTACGAGGATCTCAACGACCACCAGGCGCTGCGTCACGACATCGCCCTGCAGACCGCCGTCGATACCGACGGCGTGCTGGCCAGCCAGTCCACGCTGTGTCGCTTCGAGCAGCAAGCCGATCGGGACTGGGCGGTCACCATCCACGAGGAAATGATCGAGCAGTTCATCCGCTCGTTCCGGCGGCCACCCAAGAAGCCGCTCTACCTCGACTTCGATGCCACCGACGACCGGGTGCACGGCCAGCAGCTCGGGCGGCACTTCAACGGCTACTACAACCACTACATCTTTCTGCCGCTGTTCGTGTTCTGTGGCGATCAGCTGCTGGTCAGCTACCTTCGCCCGGCCTACCGAGATGCCGCCCACCACGCCGGCGCCATTCTTGCCCTGCTGGTTCGGCGGCTGCGCCAGGCGTGGCCTGAGGTAAAGGTCGTATTCCGCGGCGACAGCGGCTTCTGCCGCCCGCTGATCCTCAGTTGGTGCGAGCGCCACGGTGTCGACTACATCGTCGGCCTCGCCGGCAACCCGCGGCTGGCCAAGCTAGCCCTGGATATCGACTACGAGTCAGCTATCCGCTTCGAGAAGACCCGTGAGAAGCAGCGAGTCTTCGGCTTCATCGAGTACGCCGCCAAGAGCTGGAAGAAGCGCCGACGAAAGGTGGTCGTCAAATCCGAGACCAGTTGGCGTGGCTTCAACACCCGCTACGTGGTGACCAACCTGCGCGGCTGCAGCGCAGAGTGGCTCTACGACCACCGCTACTGCGCCCGAGGCGAGATGGAGAACCGCATCAAGGAGCAGCAGCTCCTGTTCTCAGACCGCACCAGCTGCCACCAATGGTGGCCCAATCAGTACCGACTGCTGCTCTCGGGGCTG
>NZ_AXCA01000225.1:0-705 GCF_000475415.1 Halomonas sp. PBN3
GGGATTACCTTATTTATTCAGGAATGGTACGCGTGCCGGTGGCCACCATGCGGCGGCGCACCCGGCGGGTCAGTGTGCCACTCTTGTAGCCCGAGAAATCGATCTCGCGGCGCGCCTTGAGCTTCTCGAACAGGACCTGCGGGATCTCCTCGCTGACCTGAGTGCGCGCCTGTTCGTGAAGACTGGCGAGTTCGGCCAGCTTGGCGGCCATCTGCTGGGGCGCCAGCACGAAATCGGCCACCCCGGCTTCGATCGCCGAGTGCGGCATGCCGCTGTACTTGGCCGAGCCGGGCTCCTGCACCAGGGTGACGCCGCCGGCGGCGAGGATGGTACGCAAGCCCGCGGTGCCGTCGGAGCCAGTGCCGGAGAGCACAATGCCGATCGCCTCGTCATTGGCCTCGGCGGCCAGCGAGATGAAGAAGTCGTTGACCGACGGCTTGGGCACCACCTCGGGCTTGGCCGCCACCAGGCTGAAACGCCCCTCACGCAGGAAGGCGTTGACGTTGGGCGGCACCACATGCACCACCCCTATCCCGGATGTTGCACCGGGTCAGTCAGAAGTCCCCAGATGCCAGGTTCGGTGGGGATAAAAGGGATCTGAGGTGGAGTTTGGCTGCTTTTTGATCAAGTTCCTGTGCTCAGGGCGCACCTCCCCCCACCCCCATGTCTTTTCTGTGCCGGGGGCAGCACGCCGCGACGCTATCC
>NZ_AXCA01000226.1:0-33342 GCF_000475415.1 Halomonas sp. PBN3
GCAAGGAGCAAGGAGCAAGGCAGCATACGCCGACTACCCAGAAGCCCTTCTCGGGGTTCCTTGCCACTTGAAACTGGCCGCAGGCCAGCCTTGCCACTTGCTGCTCAATAAAAAAACCGGCCCCCGAGGGGGCCGGTTCTGCTTTCAGCGCTTGCCGAAGCCGGGCGCGGCGAGGATCACTCCTCAGCGGCGTCCTCGGCCTCCTCGACGATCGGGCGATCGACGAGTTCGACGAAGGCCATGGGCGCGTTGTCGCCGGTGCGGAAGCCGCACTTGAGGATACGGACGTAACCGCCCGGACGCTCGGCGTAACGCGGACCCAGCTCGTTGAAGAGCTTGCCGACCGCTTCCTTGGAGCGGGTGCGGCTGAAGGCCAGACGACGGTTGGCGACGCTGTCCTGCTTGGCCAGGGTGATGAGCGGCTCGATGACGCGACGCAGCTCCTTGGCCTTGGGCAGGGTTGTCTTGATGACCTCGTGCTCGATCAGCGACACGCTCATGTTCTTGAACATGGCCTGGCGATGCGAGCTCGTACGATTGAGGTGACGACCACTCTTACGATGACGCATGGTTGTGATTCCTTACCAAACTGGGACTCGAGTCGGCGCTCACGCGGAGGCCTTGTCGTCCTTCAGGCTAGCCGGCGGCCAGTTCTCCAGCCGCATGCCCAGGGAGAGACCGCGCGCTGCCAGGACGTCCTTGATCTCGTTCAGGGACTTCTTGCCGAGGTTCGGCGTCTTCAGCAGCTCCACCTCGGTGCGCTGGATCAGATCGCCGATGTAGTAGATGTTCTCGGCCTTCAGGCAGTTGGCGCTGCGAACGGTCAACTCGAGATCGTCTACGGGGCGCAGCAGGATCGGATCGATATGATCCTCTTCCTCCTCCACTTCCTGTTCCTTGTCGGCTTCCAGGTCGACGAACGCGGCCAGCTGATCCTGCAGGATGGTCGCGCTGCGACGGATCGCCTCCTCGGGATCCAGGGTGCCGTCGGTCTCCAAGTCGATGATCAGCTTGTCGAGGTCGGTGCGCTGTTCGACACGCGCGGCCTCGACGCTGTAGGAGACCCGACGCACGGGGCTGAAGGTCGCATCCAGCTGCAGGCGGCCGATAGCACGAGACTCGTCGTCGGCACCGACGCGGGCGTCCGCCGGCTCGTAGCCGCGGCCGCGCGCCACCTTGAGCTGCATCTTCAGCTCGGCGCCCTCGTTGACGTGGGCGATGACGTGGTCGGGGTTGACGATCTCGACGTCGTGGTCGAGGGCGATATCCCCTGCGGTCACGACGGCCGGGCCCTGCTTGTTCAGCGAGAGCACCGCCTCGTCGCGGCTATGCATCTTGATCGCCACGTCCTTGAGGTTCAGGAGGATCTCGATGACATCTTCCTGAACGCCCTCGATCGCGCTGTACTCGTGCTCGACGCCGCCGATCTCGGCCTCCACCACGGCGCAGCCGGGCATGGACGAGAGCAGGATGCGGCGCAGGGCGTTGCCCAGGGTGTGGCCGAAGCCACGCTCGAAGGGCTCGAGCACGATCTTCGCGTGGTGTGCGCTGATCTCTTCGACCTTGATGTCGCGCGGGCGAAGAAACTCTGTCACTGAACGCTGCATATGAACACCTTTCAGGCTGCCAAACGGATACTGGGTACTCTGAGCCGGCCCCCGCGAAGGGGCCGGGCGCTAGCAGCGCTTACTTGGAGTACAGCTCGACGATCAGGGCCTCGTTGATGTCGGCAGTCAGGTCGCCGCGCTCGGGCAGCGCCTTGAAGGTGCCTTCCATCTTCTTGGCATCGATCTCGATCCAGGCCACGTCGCCGCGGTTGGCGGCCAGGGCCAGGGCGTTCTGGATGCGCGCCTGATTCTTCGCCTTCTCGCGAACGGAGACGACGTCACCGGGCTTGACCTGGTAGGAGGCCACGTTGACGGTCTTGCCGTTCACGGCGATGGCCTTGTGGCTGACCAGCTGACGCGCCTCGGCGCGCGTGGAGCCAAAGCCCATGCGGTAGACGACGTTGTCCAGTCGGGATTCGAGAAGCTGCAGCAACACCTCGCCGGTCGCGCCCTTGAGACGGGCCGCTTCCTTGTAGTAGTTGCGGAACTGCTTCTCGAGCACGCCGTACATGCGGCGCACTTTCTGCTTCTCGCGAAGCTGCAAGCCGTATTCGGAAATACGCTGACGACGCTGGCCGTGCACACCCGGGATCTGCTCGGATTTGCACTTCTTCTCGAAGGGAGTGACACCGCTCTTCAGGAAGAGGTCGGTCCCCTCACGACGAGACAGTTTGCACTTCGGTCCAATGTAACGAGCCATGAATCTGTCTCCTTAAACGCGGCGTTTCTTCGGCGGACGGCAGCCATTGTGGGGAATGGGCGTCGCGTCGGTGATGCTCTGCACGCGGAAGCCGGCGGCGTTGAGCGCGCGCACGGCGGATTCACGGCCAGGACCGGGGCCCTTGACCAGCACGTCGACGTTTTTCACACCATACTCGGCTGCAGCGGTCGCTGCACGCTCGCTTGCCACTTGAGCAGCGAACGGGGTGCTCTTGCGAGAACCACGAAAACCCGAACCACCGGCTGTCGCCCAGGAAAGGGCGTTGCCCTGGCGGTCTGTGATCGTAATGATCGTGTTGTTAAAAGAGGCGTGGATATGCGCGACGGCATCCACTACCTGCTTTTTAACCTTCTTGCGATTGCTACGCGGGTTAGCCATGTTGATGTTTCTTCCTGTCTTTACGCCAGAACGTGCGTGTTATTTGCGGATCGGCTTGCGCGGGCCCTTGCGGGTACGCGCATTGGTCTTCGTACGCTGACCACGCAGCGGAAGACTACGACGATGACGCAGACCACGGTAGCAACCCAGGTCCATGAGACGCTTGATGTTCAGCGTCACATCACGACGAAGGTCACCTTCAACGGTATACTTGCCGACCTCGGAACGCAGGGTGTCGATCTCTTCGGATGACAGTTCCTGGATCTTGGTGGTCGGCGCGATGCCGGACGCGGCACAGATGTCCTGTGCACGAGTGCGGCCAATCCCGAAGATATAGGTCAGCGAGATCGCCGCATGCTTGTTGTCCGGGATATTGACGCCTGCAATACGGGCCATCAGCTTACTCCGAATATGTGAGCGGCTTGCTCGTTGGTCTACTACAAAAGGCGCAACAGCATACCCCTTTACCCTGCGAAGGGCAAGGGGCATGCCGGCACCCGGTTCAGCACAGCGTAAGGGGATCAGCCCTGGCGCTGCTTGTGCCGCGGCTCCGTGCAGATGACGCGGACGGCGCCATTGCGACGGATAATCTTGCAGTTGCGGCACATTTTCTTCACGGAAGCTCGAACTTTCATCGTTCCATCTCCAAAGTCGGCCTGCGAGGCAGCCCGGAGGGCCGCGACGCGCCAGTTCGACGGGCGGCGCCTCAGCGCATGATGCCGCCACCGCCGTAGCCTTTCAGGTTGGACTTCTTCATCACCGACTCGTACTGGTGCGACATGAGGTGCGACTGCACCTGGGCCATGAAGTCCATGATGACCACCACCACGATCAGCAGCGAGGTACCGCCGAAGAAGAACGGCACGTTCCACGCCACGATCAGGAACTGGGGCATCAGGGAAACCGCAGTGATGTACAAGGCGCCGAACAGGGTCAGACGGGTCATGACCTTGTCGACGTAGCGAGCGGTCTGCTCGCCAGGACGAATCCCCGGCAGGAAGGCACCCGACTTCTTAAGGTTGTCGGCGACGTCCTTGGGATTGAAGACCAGCGCTGTGTAAAAGAAGCAGAAGAATACCACCGCCGCGGCAAAAAGCAAGATGTACAGCGGCTGGCCCGGGCCCAGGGCCTGGGACGCCCGCTGCAGCCACTCGAGGCCGTCACCGGCACCCACCCACTGCCCCAGCGAGGCCGGGAACAGCAGGATGCTGGAGGCGAAGATGGCCGGAATGACGCCGGCCATGTTCACCTTCAGGGGCAGGTAGCTGCTCTGGCCGGCATACATCTTGTTGCCGACCTGGCGCCGCGGGTAGTTCACCGTGATGCGGCGCTGGCCGCGCTCGATGAACACCACCAGGGCCACGGTGGCCACGCCGAGCACCGAGAGGGCCAGCAGCGGCAGCACGTTCCACGCGCCTTCGTTGCGGGCCAGCTCGAAGGCCTGGCCGACCGCGCCGGGCAGGCCCGCCACGATACCGGCGAAGATCAGCAGCGAGATGCCGTTGCCGATCCCCTTCTCGGTGATCTGCTCGCCCAGCCACATCAGGAACACCGCACCGGTCACGAAGGTGACGATGGCGGTGAAGTAGAAGCTGAAGTCGGCGGTGTAGGCGATGCCCTGGCTGGCCAGGCCCACCGACATGCCGGTGGCCTGGACCAGCGCCAGGACCACAGTGCCGTAGCGGGTGTACTGGCTGATCTTGCGTCGACCGGCCTCGCCCTCCTTCTTGAGCTGCTCGAGGCGGGGCGAGACGGCAGTCAGCAGCTGCATGATGATCGACGCCGAGATATAGGGCATGATGCCCAGCGCCATGATGCTCATGCGCTCCAGGGCGCCACCCGAGAACATGTTGAACATGCCCAGGATGGTGCCCTGCTGCTCCCTGAACAAGGCAGCAAGCTGGTCAGGATTGATACCGGGCACGGGGATGTGGGCACCGATGCGGTACACCACGATGGCGAGGAGCACGAAGCGCAGACGCGCCCACAGTTCACTCAGACCGCTGCCCATCGCCGGCATGTTTCCTGACTTCGCCATTTAGTCCTCTACCTTGCCACCGGCGGCCTCGATCGCGGCACGGGCACCCTTGGTGACCTTGAGACCGCGGACGGTGACCGCCTTGTTCAGTTCGCCGGAGAGGATCACCTTCGCATGCTGCGTGGCGTCCTTCAGCACGTTGGCCTGCTTCAGGGTCTCGAGGGTGACCTCGTCACCGGCGACCTTGGCCAGCTCGGCCAGGCGCACTTCCTCGGAGACCAGCGACTTCGCGGAGGTGAAGCCGAACTTGGGCAGACGCCGCTGCAGCGGCATCTGACCGCCCTCGAAGCCGGGCTTGACGCTGCCGCCGCTGCGCGACTTCTGGCCCTTGTGGCCGCGGCCACCGGTCTTGCCCAGACCGGAGCCGATGCCACGACCGACGCGCTTCTCGGCGTGCTTGGAGCCCGGTGCCGGGCTCAGGCTATTGAGTTTCATGGATTACTCTCCCTCAACGCGCACAAGGTAGTTGACCTTGTGGATCATGCCGCGCACGGCGGGGGTGTCTTCCAGTTCAACCGTGTGACCAATGCGGCGCAGGCCGAGGCCCTTCATGGTGGCCTTGTGCTTGGCCAGCACGCCGATGGTGCTGCGGGTCTGGGTAACCTTGATCGTTGCTGCCATGGTGCTCACCCCGTAATCGCTTCGACAGGCAGACCGCGCTTAGCGGCGATGTCTTCCGGCGACTGCATGGCGGTCAGGCCCTTGACGGTCGCCCGCACCACGTTCACCGGGTTGGTCGAGCCGTAGCACTTGGCCAGCACGTCGTGGACACCGGCCAGCTCCAGCACGGAGCGCATGGCGCCGCCGGCGATGATGCCGGTACCCTCGGAGGCGGGCTGCATGTACACCTTGGAGGCGCCGTGACGGGCCTTGACCGGGTACTGCAGGGTGCCGCCGGTGAGGTGCACCTTGACCATGTTGCGACGCGCCTGGTCCATCGCCTTCTGGATCGCGACCGGCACCTCACGCGCCTTGCCGCGGCCGAAGCCGACACGACCCTTACCGTCACCCACGACGGTCAGGGCGGTGAAACCGAAGATACGGCCACCCTTGACCACCTTGGCAACACGGTTGACCTGGACCAGCTTCTCCTGGAGGTCGCCGCTTTGCTGTTCGTTCTTCGCCATCGTAAAACCCTTTAGAATTCCAGGCCGCCTTCACGAGCGGCGTCGGCCAGGGCCTTGACGCGGCCGTGGTACTTGAAACCGGCGCGATCGAAGGCTACCTGGGTGATGCCCGCTTCCTTGGCGCGTTCGGCAATCAGTGCGCCCACCTTGGCGGCGGCGTCGGCATTGCCGGTCGCACCCTCGCGCAGGGCCTTGTCCAGCGTGGAAGCGCTGGCCAGGACCTTGCCACCATCCGGCGAGATGATCTGCGCGTAGATGTGGCGCGGGGTACGGTTGACGCACAGGCGATACACGCCCAGCTCGCGGATCTTGGCGCGAGCGCGGCGGGCACGACGGAGACGAGATTCTTTCTTCGCGTTCATAACCCTGCCTTACTTCTTCTTGGCTTCTTTGCGACGCACCTGCTCGTCGGCGTACCGGACACCTTTGCCCTTGTAGGGCTCGGGCGGACGGAAGGCGCGGATTTCCGCGGCGACCTGACCGAGGCGCTGCTTGTCCGCGCTCTTCAGCACGATCTGGGTGTTCTTGGGCGTTTCCGCCGTGACACCCTCAGGCAGCGTGTACTCGACCGGGTGCGAGAAGCCCAGTGACAGATTGAGCGTCTGGCCCTTGGCCTGGGCACGATAACCGACGCCGATGATTTCGAGGGACTTGGTGAAGCCTTCGCTCACACCGGTCACCAGGTTCTGCACCAGGGCACGGGTGGTACCGGCCATGGCCCAGCTCTTGGCGGACTCGCTGGGGGCGAAGGTCAGCTGACCCTCCTCCTGAGCCACCACCACGTCAGGGTGGATGGTCAGGGACAGGGTGCCCTGGCCGCCCTTGGCGGTCAGCTGGTCACCGTCGAGCTTGATCTCGACGCCAGCGGGCACTTTTACCGGATATTTGGCTACGCGGGACATTCCAAACTCCTAGAATACGGTGCAGATGACTTCGCCACCGACACCGGCCTTGCGAGCCGCGCGATCGGTCATCACCCCGTTGGAGGTGGTGACGATAGCGATACCCAGGCCATCGGCGACCTTCGGCAGCGCGTCCTTGCCCTTGTACTGGCGCAGGGACGGCTTGGAAACTCGCTGGATGTGCTCGATGACCGGCTTGCCCTCGAAGTACTTGAGGGTCACGGTCAGCTCGGGCTTGGCGCTCTCGGACACCGCGAAGTCGTTGATGTAACCCTCTTCCTTCAACACGCGGGCCACCTCGACCTTCAGCTTGGAGGACGGCATGGTGACCGTCTCCTTGGTGGCCTGCTGCGCATTGCGGATACGGGTGAACATATCCGCCAGAGTGTCTTGCATGCTCATTTACGTTGCGCTCCTGATGTTTCTACGTGGCGTTACCAGCTGGACTTCTTGAGTCCGGGAACGTCGCCACGCATGGCGGCTTCACGCAGCTTGTTGCGGCCGAGGCCGAACTTGTTGTAGAAGCCGTGCGGACGGCCGGTGACACGGCAGCGGTTACGCTGACGCACCGGGCTGGAGTCACGCGGCAGCTGCTGCAGCTTGAGCTGCGCATCGAAGCGCTCTTCGTCGGAAGCGTTCACGTCCTGGATGATCGCCTTGAGCTGGGCACGCTTGGCGGCGTACTTCTCCACCAGCTTGGTGCGCTTCAGCTCGCGCTCTACCATGCTTTTCTTTGCCATGATCCCACCCTTATTTCTTGAACGGGAAGTTCAGCGCGCTCAGCAGCGCACGACCTTCTTCATCGGTGTTGGCGGTGGTGGTGATGGTGACATCCAGACCACGAATCCGGTCGATCTTATCATACTCGATCTCCGGGAAGATGATCTGCTCACGCACCCCCATGGAGTAGTTGCCACGACCGTCGAAGGACTTCGGGTTGAGACCACGGAAGTCACGAACGCGGGGGATCGCGATATTCACCAGGCGATCGAGGAAGTCCCACATGCGCTCAGAGCGCAGGGTCACCTTGATCCCGATCGGCCAGCCTTCACGCACCTTGAAGCCCGCGATGGACTTGCGTGCCTTGGTCACCATCGGCTTCTGACCGGAGAGCTTCTCCAGGTCACCGATGGCATTCTCGATCAGCTTCTTGTCGCTGGTCGCCTCGCCGATGCCCATGTTCAGAGTCACCTTGGTGATCCGGGGCACCTGCATCACGTTGGCGTAGCTGAACTGCTCTTTGAGTTGAGCCACCACCTCGTTCTGATAACGTTCTTTCAAGTTCGCCATTTTGCTACCCGACTCGCGTTAGGCGTCGATCTGCGTCTGCGTCGACTTGTAGATACGTACCTTGGTACCGTCTTCCTGAACCTGGAAGCCGACGCGATCCGCCTTACCGGTCTCCTGGTTGAAGATGGCCACGTTGGACGCGTGAATCGGAGCCTCGCGCTCGACGATACCGCCCTGGTTACCCGCCATGGGGTTGGGCTTGGTGTGACGCTTGATCATGTTCACACCGGACACGACGAAGCGGTCGTCCTTGAGGACGCGCTTGACGGTGCCGCGCTTGCCCTTGTCCTTGCCGGCGATGACGATCACTTCATCGTCACGTTTGATCTTTTGCATATCCGCCTCGCTCCTTACAGCACTTCAGGCGCCAAGGAAATGATCTTCATGAACTTCTCGTTGCGAAGCTCACGGGTCACCGGCCCGAAGATACGGGTGCCGATCGGCTGTTCGTTGGTGTTGTTCAACAGAACCGCCGCATTTCCGTCGAAGCGAATCAGCGAACCGTCGGGACGACGGACACCGCTGCGGGTGCGGACGACCACCGCCTTCAGCACCTGGCCCTTCTTGACCTTGCCGCGCGGAATGGCTTCCTTCACCGTGACCTTGATGACGTCGCCAACGTGGGCGTAGCGACGGTGTGAACCGCCCAGCACCTTGATGCACTGCACCCGGCGCGCCCCGCTGTTGTCGGCGACATCCAGCATTGTCTGAGTCTGAATCATCGGTTTTCTCCAAACCTAATCTGACTGCAGGCGTGAGCCTTAGCCCTTGGCCTGCTCGACCACCTCGACCAGCGTCCAGGACTTGGTCTTGGACAGCGGACGGCACTCCTGGATGGAGACCGTGTCACCGGCCTTCGCCTGGTTCGCCTCGTCATGGGCGTGCAGCTTGGTGGAGCGCTTTACGTACTTGCCGTAGATCGGGTGCCGCACGCGGCGCTCGATCATCACGACGATGGACTTGTCCATCTTGTCGCTCACCACCTTGCCGGTGAGCGTACGGGTTTTCTTCTCTTCGGCCATCTCAGTCACCTGCCTTCTCGTTGAGCACAGTCTTCACCCGGGCGATGTCCCGACGAACCTGCTTGAGCAGATGCGTCTGGCTGAGCTGGCCGGTGGCCTTCTGCATGCGCAGGTTGAACTGCTCGCGGAGGAGTTCGAGGAGCTGATCGTTCAACTCGTCGACTGACTTTTCACGGATTTCCTGGGCTTTCATCACATCACCGTCCGTTTCACAAAGGTGGTGGAGACCGGGAACTTCTGTGCCGCCAGGCCGAAGGCCTCGCGTGCCAGCTCCTCGGACACGCCTTCGATCTCGTAGAGGATCCGGCCGGGCTGGATCTGCGCGACCCAGTACTCGACAGAGCCCTTGCCCTTACCCATACGGACCTCGAGGGGCTTCTTGGAGATCGGCTTGTCCGGGAAGACCCGGATCCAGATCTTGCCGCCACGCTTGACGTGACGGGTGATCGCACGGCGACCGGCTTCGATCTGACGGGCGGTGATGCGACCGCGACCAGTGGCCTTGAGGCCATACTCGCCGAAGCTCACCTTGCTGCCGCGATGCGCCAGGCCACGGTTGCGGCCCTTCTGCATCTTGCGGAACTTCATGCGCTTGGGTTGTAACATCGACTCGCTCTCCCCTTACCTGGAACCTTTCTTCTTGGAGGGCGCGGCCTGAGGCTGCTTCGCCTTGGCGCGGACCTCTTCGATGCCCCCGAGGATCTCACCCTTGAAGACCCAGACCTTGACACCGATGATGCCGTAGGTGGTCTTGGCCTCGTAGGTGGCGTAGTCGATGTCCGCACGCAGGGTGTGCAGCGGAACACGACCTTCGCGATACCACTCGGTGCGGGCGATCTCGGCACCGCCGAGGCGGCCGGAGAGCTGCACCTTGATGCCGCCAGCGCCCAGGCGCATGGCGTTCTGTACGGCGCGCTTCATGGCGCGACGGAACATCACGCGGCGCTCGAGCTGGCCGGCAATGTTCTGTGCCACGAGCTGAGCGTCCAGCTCGGGCTTGCGCACTTCCTCGATGTTGACGTGCACGGGCACGCCCATCATCGCAGTGACCTCGCGGCGCAGACGGTCGACGTCCTCGCCCTTCTTGCCGATCACGATGCCCGGACGGGCGGTGTGAATGGTGATGCGGGCGTTGTTGGCAGGACGCTCGATGGTGATCTTGCTCACGGAGGCGTTCTTCAGACGCTCCTCCAGGAAGCGACGCACCTCGAGGTCGTTGTTCAGCTTGTCGGCATAGGCGCCGCGCTCGGCGTACCAGACCGAGGTATGGTCCTTGACGATACCCAGGCGGATGCCTGTTGGATTGACTTTCTGACCCATCTGGTCGACTCCTACTTCTCGGCTACCTTGACGGTGATGTGGCAGGTGCGCTTCAAGATACGATCCGCGCGGCCCTTGGCACGCGGCTTGATACGCTTGAGCGTCATGCCCTCATCGACGCAGATGGTCGAGACACGCAGCTCGTCGATATCCATGCCGTTGTTTTCTTCCGCGTTCGCGATGGCGGACTGCAGCACCTTCTTGACCAGCTTGGCGGCCTTCTTCGGTGAGAAGGTCAGCAGGTCCAGCGCTTCGGCGACCGGTTTACCGCGCACCTGGTCAGCCACCAAACGGGCCTTCTGGGCGGATAAACGAGCGCCACGCAGCTTAGCGGTGACTTCCATCTCTCAATCCTCTCTGGCTTACCGTTTGGCTTTCTTGTCCGCCGCATGGCCGCGATAGGTGCGGGTAGCAGCGAATTCGCCCAGCTTGTGGCCAACCATTTCCTCGGAGACATGCACCGGGACGTGCTGGCGACCGTTATGGACCGCAATGGTGAGCCCGACCATGTTGGGCAGGATCATGGAACGACGCGACCATGTCTTGATCGGTTTGCGGTCGTTCTTCTCCACTGCAGCCTCAACCTTCTTCAGCAGATGAAGGTCGATAAAGGGACCTTTCTTCAGTGAACGTGGCACAGCCGTTACCTCTTAAAGTGTGTTACTTGGCCTTGCGGCGACGAACGATCAGCTTGTCGGTGCGCTTGTTCTTGCGGGTCTTGTGGCCCTTGGTGGGCACGCCCCACGGTGTCACCGGATGACGACCCCCGCTGGTGCGGCCTTCACCACCACCGTGCGGGTGATCCACCGGGTTCATGGCCACGCCGCGAACGGTCGGACGCACACCTTTCCAGCGCTTCGCACCGGCCTTGCCAAGCTGACGCAGGCTGTGCTCGGAGTTGCTCACTTCCCCCAGGGTCGCGCGGCACTCGCTCAGCACCTTGCGCATCTCGCCGGAGCGCAGGCGCAGGGTGGCGTAGTTGCCTTCACGGGCGACCAGCTGGGCGCTGGTGCCGGCGCTGCGAGCGATCTGCGCGCCCTTGCCGGGCTTGAGCTCGATGCAGTGCACGGTGGAACCCAGCGGGATGTTGCGCAGCGGCAGGGCGTTGCCCTTCTTGATCGCCGCGTTGACGCCGGACTCGAGGCGGTCGCCGGCGCTCACGCCCTTGGGGGCGATGATGTAGCGACGCTCGCCGTCGACGTACTTGAGCAGCGCGATGTGGGCGCTACGGTTGGGATCGTACTCGAGGCGCTCGACGATGGCGGGGACGCCATCCTTGGTGCGCTTGAAATCGATGACCCGGTAGTGCTGACGGTGACCACCGCCCACGTGGCGGGTGGTGATGCGACCGTTGTTGTTACGACCGCCGCTGCGTGACTGCTTCTCGAGCAGGGGCGCGTAGGGCTTGCCCTTGTGCAGCTCGTCGTTCACGACCTTGATCAGGTGGCGACGACCGGCGGATGTGGGTTTGGTCTTGACGATTGCCATTATCCGTACTCCTGCCCTTATTCGGCGCCAGAGAAGTCTTCAAGGGTCTCGCCGGCGGCCAGCGTGACGTAGGCCTTGCGATACCCCTTGCGGTGACCCAGACCGTGCGCGGTGCGCTTGGTCTTGCCCTTGACGTTCAGCGTCTGAACGCGGTCGACCTTCTTGCCGAACAGGGCCTCGACGGCCTTCTTGATCTCGGGCTTGGTCGCGTCGCCGGCCACCTTGAACACGTACTGGTTGCGTTCGGCAGCCATGGCGGCCTTCTCGGTCACGTGCGGACCGAGCAGCACCTTGAATACACGCTCCTGGTTCATGCCAGCTTCTCCTCGAATTTGCGCAGGGCGGAGACGGTGACCAGCACCTTGTCGAAGGCGACCAGGCTCACCGGATCGGCGGCGGCCACGTCGACCACATCCACGTTGGGGATGTTACGGGCGGCCAGGTAGAGCTTCTCGTCGACCTCCTCGGTGACGATCAGCGCCTTCTCCAGGCCCAGCTCATTGAGCTTGGCGACCAGCTGCTTGGTCTTGGGGGCGTCGACGGTGATCTCCTCGACGGCCACTAGGCGCTCCTGACGGACCAGCTCGGAGAGGATGGAGCGCATCGCCGCACGGTACATCTTGCGGTTGACCTTCTGGGTGTAGTCCTGGGGACGAGCTGCGAAGGTCACGCCGCCACTGCGCCACAGCGGGGAGCGGATGGTACCGGCGCGGGCACGACCGGTGCCCTTCTGGCGCCACGGCTTCTTGCCGCCGCCACGTACGTCGGAACGGTTCTTCTGGGCGCGGGTGCCCTGGCGACCACCGGCCAGGTAGGCGGTGACGACCTGGTGCACGAGCGCTTCGTTGAATTCTTTGCCAAAGGTGGCGTCGGACAGCTCGACGGAGCCGGCGCCGGCAGCAAGATTCAGATTCATCGGTAAGTTCCCCTTCAGCCAGCTTTCACGGCGCTGCGCACGATGACGTCACTGCCGGTAGCACCGGGCACGGCGCCCTTGACCAGCAGCAGGTTACGTTCGGCATCGACGCGGACGACTTCGAGACTCTGGACGGTGCAACGCACGTTGCCCATCTGGCCGGCCATCTTCTTGCCCTTGAACACGCGTCCCGGGGTCTGGCACATACCGATGGAGCCCGGCGCGCGGTGCGACAGGGAGTTACCGTGGCTGTTGTCCTGGGTGCGGAAGTTCCAGCGCTTGACGGCGCCCTGGAAGCCCTTGCCCTTGGAGCTGCCGGTCACGTCGATCTTCTGACCAGCTTCGAAGAGGGATACGGTGAGTTCGCCGCCCACTTCCGGAGCCTCGTCGCCTTCTGCCAGGCGGAACTCCATCAGCGAACGACCGGCCTCGATACCTGCCTTGGCGAACTGTCCCGCCTGAGACTTCGACAGGTGCTTGGCCTTGCGGGAGCCGGTTGTGACCTGAACCGCCGCGTAGCCGTCGGACTCGACGGTCTTGACGCAGGTGACACGGTTCGGCTCAACCTCGATCACGGTTACGGGCACTGAGGCGCCATCTTCGGTGAAGACACGGGTCATCCCGGCCTTCTTGCCGACTAAACCGATAGTCATTCTCTATCTCCTATAGTGTACGGGGCTATCACCCGCTATGGCTGCCCTTTCCAGAGCATTCCACTAGCACGTTGTGTGGCGCCTCACGGCGCGGCGGCTGCTGCTCGGGCGTCGTGCCGAGCGCTGGGCCGCGGTGTCTAGTGTCAGGTGATCAGTCGAGCTTGATCTGCACGTCCACGCCGGCGGCGAGGTCGAGCTTCATCAGGGCATCGACGGTCTTCTCCGTCGGCTCGACGATGTCGAGCACGCGCTTGTGCGTGCGAATCTCGTACTGGTCGCGCGCGTCCTTGTTGACGTGCGGCGAGATCAGCACGGTATAGCGCTCGCGGTTAGTCGGCAGAGGGATCGGACCCCGCACCTGGGCGCCGGTACGCTTGGCGGTTTCCACAATCTCCGCCGCGGACTGGTCGATCAGGCGATGGTCGAAGGCCTTCAACCGAATGCGAATCTTCTGGTTCTGCATTAGCCCTAACTCCAATGGAAGTCGACGGCGCGTGCCGCCTACCCACGCATTCAAAGGATGCGCATTATAGGCGCGCCGCGGATGAGTGTCAAACACTCCCCGCGGTGCGCAGAAAGGGGGCTCCACGGGAGCCCCCTTCGATCATCTCAGCGCCTGAGCTTACTGGACGATCTTGGCCACGACGCCGGCGCCGACGGTGCGGCCGCCTTCGCGGATGGCGAAGCGCAGGCCTTCGTCCATGGCGATCGGGGCGATCAGGGTGACAACCATCTTGACGTTGTCGCCCGGCATCACCATCTCGACGCCTTCCGGCAGCTCACAGGTACCGGTGATGTCGGTGGTACGGAAGTAGAACTGCGGACGGTAGCCCTTGAAGAACGGGGTGTGACGACCACCCTCGTCCTTGCTCAGCACGTACACCTCGGCCTCGAACACGGTGTGCGGGGTAATGGTGCCCGGCTTAGCCAAGACCTGGCCACGCTCGACCTCGTCACGCTTGGTGCCGCGCAGCAGGGCGCCGACGTTCTCACCGGCACGACCTTCGTCGAGCAGCTTGCGGAACATCTCGACACCAGTGACGGTAGTCTTGGTGGTGTCCTTGATACCGACGATCTCGACTTCCTCGCCGGCCTTGATGATGCCGCGCTCGACGCGGCCGGTGACCACGGTGCCGCGACCGGAGATGGAGAACACGTCCTCGATCGGCATCAGGAACGGCTGGTCGATGGCACGCTCCGGCTCCGGGATGTACTCGTCCAGGGCCTTGATCAGGTTGGCAACGGCGGTGGTGCCCATGCCGTTGTCGTCCTTGCCTTCCAGGGCCATCAGGGCGGAGCCGGTGATGATCGGGGTGTCGTCACCCGGGAAGTCGTACTCGCTCAGCAGCTCACGAACTTCCATCTCGACCAGCTCGAGCAGCTCCTCGTCGTCGACCATGTCGGCCTTGTTCAGGAACACGACGATGTACGGCACGCCGACCTGGCGAGACAGCAGGATGTGCTCGCGGGTCTGCGGCATGGGGCCGTCGGCGGCGGACACCACCAGGATCGCGCCGTCCATCTGGGCGGCACCGGTGATCATGTTCTTGACGTAGTCAGCGTGTCCCGGGCAGTCGACGTGGGCGTAGTGACGCTCCTCGGACTGGTACTCCACGTGGGAGGTCGCGATGGTGATACCACGCTCACGCTCTTCCGGAGCGTTGTCGATGGTATCGAACTCGCGCCAGTCGCCACCGAACACCTCGGCGGAGACGCGGGTCAGGGCCGCAGTCAGAGTGGTCTTGCCGTGGTCGACGTGACCGATGGTGCCGACGTTGACGTGCGGTTTGGAACGCTCAAATTTTTCCTTAGCCACTGCTATAACCTCTTTACGTTAGCTAACGGTTAACCGTTTTGGTTGATGACGGCTTCAACGACGCTGGACGGCGCCTCTTCGTAATCCGCAAACTCCATGACGTAGCTTGCGCGGCCCTGGGTCTGAGAACGCAGATCGGTCGCGTAACCGAACATCTCAGCCAACGGAACCCGGGCGCGGATGACCTTGCCGGAGGGCGAATCATCCATGCCCGATACCAGCCCGCGACGGCGGTTCAGGTCGCCCATGACGTCACCCATGAACTCCTCGGGAGTCACGACCTCGACCTTCATCACCGGCTCCAGCAGCACCGCCTTGGCCTTCTTGGCACCTTCCTTGACTGCCATGGAAGAAGCGACCTTGAACGCGGTCTCGTTGGAGTCCACGTCGTGGTAGGAACCATCGTACAGCGTAACCTTGACGTCGATCATCGGGTAGCCCGCGATGACACCGTTCTGCAGCTGCTCGTAGGCCCCTTTCTCGACGGCCGGCACGTATTCCTTGGGAACCACGCCGCCGACGATCTCGGAAGCGAATTTGAAGTGCATCTCTTCATCTTCGCCCTTGTCTTCCGCGGTGAGCGGCTCGATGCGCAGCCAGACGTGGCCGTACTGGCCGCGACCACCGGACTGACGCACGAACTTGCCTTCCTGCTCCACCGTGCCGCGAATGGTCTCGCGATACGCGACCTGCGGCTTGCCGATGTTGGCCTCGACCTTGAACTCGCGACGCATGCGGTCGACGATGATGTCGAGGTGCAGCTCACCCATGCCGGAGATGATGGTCTGGCCGGTCTCCTCGTCGGTACGCACCTGGAAGGAGGGATCCTCCTGGGCCAGCTTGCCGAGGGCCACGCCCATCTTCTCCTGGTCGGCCTTGGACTTCGGCTCCACTGCCACGGAGATCACCGGGTCCGGGAACTCCATGCGCTCCAGGACGATCTTGTTGTCCTGGTCGCACAGGGTGTCACCGGTGGTGACGTCCTTGAGGCCGACGCAGGCGGCGATGTCGCCGGCACGCACTTCCTTGATCTCCTCGCGGGAGTTGGCGTGCATCTGGACGAGACGGCCCACGCGCTCCTTCTTCTGCTTGACGGAGTTGTAGACGCTGTCACCGGAGTTGAGCACGCCGGAGTAGACCCGGATGAAGGTCAGGGTGCCGACGAAGGGGTCGGTGGCGATCTTGAACGCCAGGGCCGCGAAGGGCGCGTTGTCGTCCGCCTCGCGGGTGGCGACGGTGCCTTCCTTGTCGTCCAGCTCGCCCTCGATGGCCTTCACCTCGGTGGGCGACGGCAGGTAGTCGACCACGGCGTCCAGCACCGCCTGCACGCCCTTGTTCTTGAACGCCGAGCCGCAGGTGACCAGCACGATCTCGTTGTCCAGGGTGCGACGACGCAGGCCGGCCTTGATTTCTTCCTTGGTCAGCTCGCCCTCTTCGAGGTACTTGTCCATGAGCTCTTCGGACGCCTCGGCGGCGGCCTCGACCATCTGCTCGCGATACTTCTCCGCGGTCTCCTGGAGCTCGGCGGGGATGTCGACGAGGTCATAGGTGGCGCCGAAGTCGGACTCGTTCCACAGGATCGCCTTCATCTCGATGAGATCAATGACGCCCTTGAAGTCCTCCTCGGTGCCCCAGTTGATCTGGATCGGCACGGCGTTGGCACCGAGACGCTCCTTGAGCTGCTCGACGACCATGAAGTAATCGGCGCCGGTGCGGTCCATCTTGTTGACAAACACCAGGCGCGGCACCTCGTACTTGTTGGCCTGACGCCACACGGTCTCGGTCTGCGGCTGGACGCCGGACGAGCCGCACAGCACCACCACGGCACCGTCGAGGACCCGCAGGGAACGCTCCACCTCGATGGTGAAGTCGACGTGCCCGGGGGTGTCGATGATGTTGATGCGGTGCTCGTCGAACTGGTGGTTCATGCCCTTCCAGAAGGTGGTGACGGCAGCGGAGGTGATGGTGATACCACGCTCCTGCTCCTGCTCCATCCAGTCGGTGGTGGAGGCACCTTCGTGGGTCTCGCCCAGCTTGTGGTTGATGCCGGTGTAGAACAGCACGCGCTCGGTCGTGGTGGTCTTGCCGGCATCGACGTGGGCGACGATACCCAGGTTGCGGTAGCGATTTAGCGGAGTCTTGCGAGCCACGGTGGAACTCCCCGTTGGTTGGCGATGCGTTGAGAAGCGCGCTTAGCGGTGCACTTAGAAGCGATAGTGCGAGAAGGCCTTGTTGGCTTCCGCCATGCGATGCACGTCTTCACGCTTCTTGACCGCGGAGCCCTTGCCCTCGGCGGCATCGAGCATCTCGCCGGCCAGGCGCTGCACCATGGTCTTCTCGCCGCGACGACGGGCGGCGTCCACCAGCCAGCGCATGGCCAGGGCCTGACGGCGCGAGGGACGCACCTCGACCGGCACCTGATAGGTCGCGCCGCCGACGCGGCGTGACTTCACCTCGACCATGGGCTGGATGGTCTCCAGCGCCTTGTCGAAGATCTCCAGCGGCTCTTCATTACTGCGCTCGGCAACCCTGTCCAGCGCACCATAGACGATGCGCTCAGCTACGGACTTCTTGCCGCTGATCATCAGGTGGTTCATGAACTTCGCCAGACGCTCGCTTCCGAACTTGGGATCCGGCAGGATCTCGCGCTTGGCCGCAACTCTTCTTCTAGGCATGATAAGCCCTCTGTTGAAGGGTCCTTCAGGTAAACCCGAGACTCCCGCCACCGGCGGCGCCCGACCTTACTCTTATCAGACCGAAATCGATTCGTGATGGATGCGTACGCCGAGGCCGATCAGGCCTTGGGACGCTTGGCGCCGTACTTGGAACGGCCCTGCTTGCGGTTCTGCACGCCGGAGGTATCCAGGGCACCGCGCACGGTGTGGTAACGCACACCCGGAAGGTCCTTGACGCGGCCGCCTCGGATCAGCACCACGGAGTGCTCCTGCAGGTTGTGGCCCTCACCACCGATGTACGAAGAGACCTCGTAGCCGTTGGTCAGGCGCACACGACACACCTTACGCAGGGCCGAGTTCGGCTTCTTCGGGGTGGTGGTGTAGACGCGGGTGCAGACGCCGCGCTTCTGCGGGCAAGACTGCAGCGCCGGCACGTCGCTCTTGCTGACGGGGCGCTTGCGGGGCTTGCGCACCAGCTGGTTGATCGTTGCCATCTATTGCTCCAATGGGTTGCCTTGCGGAGGCGAGGTAGCCGCTCGCCTTCCTGTACTTGCGCTGTACTGCGCTTGCCTCGACAGCGGACTCGGGCGCACCCGCCCCACTGTTAAAGGCTGCGCATTCTACTGGCTGACGCCACGCCGCGTCAAGCCCGGCGCCCCGCGAGGGGCGCCGGGTGTCGGCGGGGTCAGATCTCGTCGTCGTCCGAGTCCAGCGCGGTGAGCTGGGCGCCCAGCTCCTGCTCGACGTCGTAGGCCGACGGCGTGGTCAGGCGCTCGGCGTCCTCGCGCTTGCGGCGACGCTCGGCATGGTGGGTCAGGCCGGTACCGGCCGGGATCAGGCGTCCCACCACCACGTTCTCCTTCAGGCCGCGCAGGTAGTCGCGCTTGCCGGTCACCGCCGCCTCGGTCAGAACGCGGGTCGTCTCCTGGAAGGAGGCCGCGGAGATGAACGACTCGGTGGCCAGGCTGGCCTTGGTGATGCCCAGCAGCACGCGCTGGTACTTGGCCGGGAAGCGCTCCTCCTTCTCGAGGCGGGCGTTCTGCTCCAGCACCCGCACCAGCTCCACCTGGTCGCCAGGGATGAAGTCGGAGTCGCCGGCATCGGTGATCTCCACCTTGCGCAGCATCTGACGCACGATCACCTCGATGTGCTTGTCGTTGATGCCCACGCCCTGGAGGCGGTAGACCTCCTGGATCTCGGCGGTGATGTACTTGGCCAGCTCCGCGACGCCCAGCAGGCGCAGGATGTCGTGGGGGTTGCTGGGACCGTCGGAGATCACCTCGCCCTTCTCGACGCTCTCGCCCTCGAACACCGCGATCTGGCGCCACTTGGGGATCAGCATCTCGAAGGGATCGCCGCCACCCTCGGGGGTGATGGTCAGGCGACGCTTGCCCTTGGTCTCCTTGCCGAAGCTGATCACGCCGCTGATCTCGGCGAGGATCGACGGCTCCTTCGGCTTGCGCGCCTCGAACAGGTCGGCGACGCGGGGCAGACCCCCGGTGATGTCCTTGTTGCCGGACGCCTCCACCGGGATACGCGCGACGATCTCGCCGACGCCGATCCGGGCGCCGTTGTCGGCGGTGACGATCGCCTTGCCGGGCAGCAGGTACTGCACCGGGGTGTCGGAACCGCTGACGGTCACCGGCTGGCCGGCCTCGTCGGCGAGCAGGATCATCGGGCGCTTGTCGCGGCCGGCCATGGGGCGTGCCGCCGCCTCGATCACCTCGATGGAGGAGAGGCCGGTCATCTCGTCCACGCTGCGGTGGATGGTGACGCCCTCGTCCATGTCGGCGTACTGCACGGTACCCTCGGCCTCGGCGACGATGGGGTGAGTGTGCGGATCCCACTTGGCCACCGCCTGGCCGGCCTCGACGCTGTCGCCGTCGCGCACGGAGAGCTCGGCGCCGTAGGGCAGCTTGTAGTACTCGCGCTCACGGCCATGCTCGTCGGCAACGGCCAGGGCGCTGGAGCGGGAGACCACCACCAGCTTGCCGTCGTCACGCTCCACGTACTTGATGTTGTGCAGGCGCACCTTGCCGCCGTGCTTGACCTGGACGCTGTCCACCGCGGAGGCCCGCGAGGCGGCCCCGCCGATGTGGAAGGTACGCATGGTCAGCTGGGTGCCCGGCTCGCCGATCGACTGGGCGGCGATGACACCCACCGACTCGCCGATGTTGACCTGGTGACCACGCGCCAGGTCGCGGCCGTAGCACGCGGAGCAGACGCCGTGGGAGGTGGCGCAGGCGATCGGGCTGCGCACCACGATCTCGTCGACGCCCATGGTGTCGAGGTCGGCGCACCACTTCTCGTCGAGCAGGGTGCCGCGCGGGATCAGCACCTCCTCGGCGCTCGGGTCGACCACGTCCTGGGCCACCACGCGACCCAGCACGCGCTGGGCCAGGGAGACGATAATGTCGCCACCCTCGATCACCGGGTGCAGGGTGAGCCCCTCCTCGGTGCCGCAGTCGGACTCGGTGATCACCATGTCCTGGGCCACGTCCACCAGGCGGCGGGTCAGGTAACCGGAGTTGGCGGTCTTGAGTGCCGTGTCCGCCAGGCCCTTCCGCGCGCCGTGGGTGGAGATGAAGTACTGGAGGACGTTGAGGCCCTCACGGAAGTTGGCGACGATCGGGGTCTCGATGATCGAGCCATCCGGCTTGGCCATCAGGCCGCGCATGCCCGCCAGCTGGCGGATCTGGGCCGCGCTACCCCGGGCGCCGGAGTCGGCCATGATGAACACGCTGTTGAAGGAGTCCTGCTCGACCTCCTGGCCCTCGCGGTTGACCACGGTCTCCTTGGAGATGCCCGCCATCATCGCCTTGGCCACCTTGTCGTTGGCCTTGGACCAGATGTCGATCACCTTGTTGTACTTCTCGCCGGCGGTGACCAGGCCCGAGGAGAACTGGTCCTCGATCTCCTTCACCTCCTCCTCGGCGGCCTCGACGATCTCGGCCTTGGCGTCCGGGATGACGAAGTCATTGACGCCGATGGAGGCACCGGACCAGGTGGCCAGGCGGAAGCCGGTGTACATCAGCTGGTCGGCGAAGATCACCGTCGGCTTGAGGCCGGCGCGGCGATACACCTCGTTGAGCAGCCCGGAGATGGCCTTCTTCTTCATCGGCTGGTCGACCAGCTCGAAGGGCACGCCCTCGGGCAGGATGCGGAACAGCAGTGCACGCCCCACGGTGGTGTCGCGCAGCACGCGCTGGTGGCTCTTCTCGCCGCTCTCCTCGTCGATCAGCGTCTCGTCGAGGCGCACCTTGACCCGGGCGTGCAGGGAGACGCTCTGGGTGCCGAAGGCGCGCTCCACCTCGTTGAGGTCGGAGAACACCATGCCCTCGCCCTTGGCGTTGATCTTCTCGCGGGTCATGTAGTACAGACCCAGCACCACGTCCTGGGAGGGCACGATGATCGGCTCGCCGTTGGCCGGCGACAGCACGTTGTTGGTGGCCATCATCAGCGCCCGCGCCTCGAGCTGGGCTTCCAGGGTCAGCGGCACGTGCACCGCCATCTGGTCACCGTCGAAGTCGGCGTTGTAGGCGGCACACACCAGCGGATGCAGCTGGATCGCCTTGCCCTCGATCAGCAGCGGCTCGAAGGCCTGGATGCCGAGGCGGTGCAGGGTCGGGGCGCGGTTGAGCAGCACCGGGTGCTCGCGGATGACGTCGGCGAGGATGTCCCACACCTCGGGCAGCTCGCGTTCGACCATCTTCTTGGCGGCCTTGATGGTGGACGCCTGCCCCTGGGCCTGCAGCTTGGAGTAGATGAACGGCTTGAACAGCTCCAACGCCATCTTCTTGGGCAGGCCGCACTGGTGCAGGCGCAGGGTCGGGCCGACGGTGATCACCGAACGGCCGGAGTAGTCGACGCGCTTGCCCAGCAGGTTCTGGCGGAAGCGGCCCTGCTTGCCCTTGATCATGTCGGCCAGCGACTTCAGCGGGCGCTTGTTGGAGCCGGTGATGGCCCGGCCGCGACGACCGTTGTCCAGCAGGGCGTCCACCGCCTCCTGCAGCATGCGCTTCTCGTTGCGCACGATGATATCCGGTGCATTGAGGTCGAGCAGCCGCTTGAGGCGGTTGTTGCGGTTGATCACGCGACGATAGAGGTCGTTGAGGTCGGAGGTCGCGAAGCGGCCACCGTCCAGCGGCACCAGCGGACGCAGGTCCGGCGGCAGCACCGGCAGCACCTCCATGACCATCCACGCCGGGTCGTTGCCGGAGTTGGCGAAGGCCTCCAGCAGCTTGAGCCGCTTGGAGAGCTTCTTGATCTTGGTCTCGGAGTTGGTCTGGGGGATCTCCTCGCGCAGGCGCTCGATCTCCTCGACCATGTCGATGTCCTTGAGCAGCGCCTGCACCGCCTCGGCGCCCATGCGCGCGTCGAAGTCGTCGCCGAACTCCTCGAGGGCCTCGAAGTACTGCTCGTCGTTGAGCAGCTGGCCGCGCTCCAGGGTGGTCATGCCCGGGTCGATGACCACGAAGCTCTCGAAGTAGAGCACGCGCTCGATGTCGCGCAGGGTCATGTCCAGGAACATGCCGATGCGCGACGGCAGCGACTTCAGGAACCAGATGTGGGCGACGGGGCTTGCCAGCTCGATATGGGCCATGCGCTCACGGCGCACGGCGGCCTTGGTGACCTCGACGCCGCACTTCTCGCAGATGATGCCGCGGTGCTTCATGCGCTTGTACTTGCCGCACAGGCACTCGTAGTCCTTCACCGGGCCGAAGATCTTGGCACAGAACAGGCCGTCGCGCTCCGGCTTGAAGGTACGGTAGTTGATGGTCTCCGGCTTCTTGACCTCGCCGTAGGACCAGGAGCGGATCATGTCCGGGGACGCCAGGGTAATCTTGATCGCGTCGAACTCGTCGGACTGAGACTGCGATTTGAGGACTTTCACCAAATCTTTCATGGGGTCGGCTCCGCTGCGGAGTTGTCATGGGCGGGGGCGCATGCACCCCCGCGGACCGTCATAGTGTGAAGCGTCGGCCGCCTCAGCTCTCGAGCTCGATGTCGATGCCCAGCGAGCGGATCTCCTTCACCAGCACGTTGAAGGACTCCGGCATGCCCGCCTGCATGGTGTGGTCGCCATCCACGATGTTCTTGTACATCTTGGTGCGGCCCTCCACGTCGTCGGACTTGACGGTGAGCATCTCCTGCAGGGTGTAGGCGGCGCCGTACGCCTCCAGGGCCCACACCTCCATCTCACCGAAGCGCTGACCACCGAACTGCGCCTTGCCGCCCAGCGGCTGCTGGGTGACCAGCGAGTAGGAGCCGGTGGAGCGCGCGTGCATCTTGTCGTCCACCAGGTGGTTGAGCTTGAGCATGTACATGTAGCCGACGGTCACCGGACGGTCGAAGGCGTCGCCGGTACGGCCGTCGTAGAGCGTCATCTGGCCGGAATCCGGCAGCTCGGCCAGGCGCAGCAGGTGCTTGATCTCGTGCTCGTTGGCGCCGTCAAAGACCGGGGTGGACATCGGCACGCCCGCCTTGAGGTTCTTGGCCAGGGCGATCACCTCGTCGTCGGAGAGCGTCTCGAGCGCCTCGACCTTGGTGCCCGGGGTGGTGTTGTAGACCTGTCCCAGGAAGTCGCGGATCTCGGCGACCTGCTGCTCGCGGGCGTCGCGCAGCAGGTGCTCGATCCGGCGGCCCAGCCCCCAGGCGGCGAGGCCCAGGTGGGTCTCGAGAATCTGCCCCACGTTCATGCGCGACGGCACGCCCAGCGGGTTCAGCACCACGTCCACCGGCTCGCCCTGGTCGTCGAAGGGCATGTCCTCGATGGGCATGATAGCCGAGATGACACCCTTGTTACCGTGACGGCCGGCCATCTTGTCGCCCGGCTGCAGGCGACGCTTCACCGCCATGTAGACCTTGACGATCTTGAGCACGCCCGGCGCCAGGTCGTCGCCCTGGGTGAGCTTGCGCTTCTTGTCCTCGAAGCGCTCGTCCATCTCCTTGCGACGGTTCTCGAGCTGCTCGTCGGCCTGGGCCAGCAGCTCGTTGAGCGCCTCGTCCTGCAGGCGCAGCTTGAACCACTGCTGACGCGGCAGCTCGTCGAGGTAGCTGTCGGTGAGGACGTCGCCCTTCTTCAGCTTCGGCCCACCGTTGACGGCCTGGCCGGAGAGGGTGCGCTTGAGGCGCTCGAAGGTGGCGTCCTCGGCGATGCGGTAGGTCTCCTGGAGGTCCTTGCGCACCTCGTCGAGCTGCATCTGCTCGATGGAGAGCGCACGGGAGTCCTTCTCCACGCCGTCGCGGGTGAACACCTGGACGTCGATGACGGTGCCCTTCATGCCGGTGGGGGCACGCAGGGAGGTGTCCTTCACGTCGGACGCCTTCTCGCCGAAGATGGCGCGCAGCAGCTTCTCCTCCGGGGTCAGCTGGGTCTCGCCCTTGGGCGTGACCTTGCCGACCAGGATGTCGCCCGGGCCGACCTCGGCGCCGATGTAGACCACGCCCGCCTCGTCCAGCTTGGCCAGCGCCGACTCGCCCACGTTGGGGATGTCGGAGGTGATCTCCTCCGGCCCCAGCTTGGTGTCGCGGGAGACGCAGGTCAGCTCCTGGATGTGGATGGTGGTGAAACGGTCCTCCTGGACCACCCGCTCGGAGAGCAGGATGGAGTCCTCGAAGTTGTAGCCGTTCCAGGGCATGAAGGCGATGCGCATGTTCTGGCCCAGGGCCAGGTCGCCCATGTCCACGGAGGGACCGTCGGCGAGGATGTCGCCGCGCGCCACGCCGTCACCCGGGCGCACGATGGGGCGCTGGTTCTGGCAGGTGTTCTGGTTGGAGCGCACGTACTTGGTGAGGTTGTAGATATCGACGCCGGCCTCGCCGCCGATGATCTCGTCCTCGTTGACACGCACCACGATGCGCTTGGCATCCACCGAGTCGATCACGCCGCCACGCCGCGCCACGGCGCAGACGCCGGAGTCACGGGCCACGAAGCGCTCCATGCCGGTGCCGACCAGCGGCTTGTCGGCACGCAGGGTGGGCACCGCCTGACGCTGCATGTTGGCGCCCATCAGGGCGCGGTTGGCGTCATCGTGTTCCAGGAAGGGGATCAGCGCGGCCGCCACGGAGACCACCTGGCGCGGCGAGACGTCCATCAGGGTCACCTGCTCGGGACGCATGAAGGTGGTCTCGCCCTTGTGGCGCACCTGGACCAGGTCGTCCACCAGCTTGCCGCCCTCGTCCACGGTCGCCGAGGCCTGGGCGATGACGAAGTCACCCTCCTCGATCGCCGAGAGGTGGACCACGTCGTCGGTCACCTGGCTGTCCACCACCTTGCGGTACGGCGTCTCGAGGAAACCGTAGCTGTTGGTGTGGCTGTAGGTGGCCAGCGAGTTGATCAGGCCGATGTTGGGACCTTCCGGCGTCTCGATCGGGCACAGGCGGCCGTAGTGGGTGGCGTGGACGTCACGCACCTCGAAGCCGGCCCGCTCGCGGGTCAGGCCGCCCGGGCCGAGCGCGGAGACGCGGCGCTTGTGGGTGACCTCGGAGAGCGGGTTGTTCTGGTCCATGAACTGCGAGAGCTGGCTCGACCCGAAGAACTCCTTGACCGCCGCGGCGACGGGCTTGGCGTTGATCAGGTCCTGGGGCATCAGCCCCTCGCTCTCGGCCATGGAGAGGCGCTCCTTGACCGCGCGCTCGACGCGCACCAGGCCCACGCGGAACTGGTTCTCGGCCATCTCGCCGACGCAGCGGATGCGGCGGTTGCCCAGGTGGTCGATGTCGTCCACCTCGCCGAAGCCGTTACGGATGTAGATCAGCTCCTTGAGCACGTCGAGGATGTCACGACGGTCGAGCACGCCGGAGCCGGTGTCGCTGTCGCGACGCAGGCGACGGTTGAACTTCATGCGACCGACGCCGGAGAGGTCGTAGCGGTCTTCGCTGAAGAACAGGTTGTTGAACAGGGTCTCGGCGGCCTCCTTGGTGGGCGGCTCGCCGGGACGCATCATGCGGTAGATCTCCACCAGCGCCTCGAGCTGGGACCCGGTGGTGTCCAGCTTGAGGGTGTCGGAGATGAAGGGACCGCAATCCAGGTCGTTGGTGTAGAGGGTCTCCAGGCGGGTGATGCCGGCCTGGCCCAGCTTCTCCAGCAGCTCCGGGGTGATCTCGGTGTTGCAGGGGCAGAGCAGCTCGCCGGTGTTGGGGTCGACCTGGTCCTTGGCCAGCGTCTTGCCGAAGAGGTACTCCATCGGCACCTCGAGACGCTCCAGGCCGGCCTTCTCCAGCTGGCGGATATGCTTCTGGGTGATGCGGCGCCCCTCCTCGACGATCACGCCGCCATCGGCGTCCTTGATGTCGAAGGTGGCGGTCTCGCCGCGCAGGCGCGACGGCACCAGCTCCCAGTAGAAGCCATTCTTCTCGATATGGAAGCTGCTGGTCTCGAAGAACTCCTCGAGGATCTCCTCGGCGCTCATGCCCAGGGCGCGCAGCAGCACCGTGGCCGGCAGCTTGCGGCGACGGTCGATGCGCACGAAGACGTTGTCCTTGGGGTCGAACTCGAAGTCGAGCCAGGAGCCGCGGTAGGGGATCACCCGCGCGGAGTAGAGCAGCTTGCCGGAGGAGTGGCTCTTGCCCTTGTCATGGTCGAAGAACACGCCGGGGGAGCGGTGCAGCTGGGAGACGATGACGCGCTCGGTACCGTTCACCACGAAGGTACCGTTCTCGGTCATCAGGGGGATCTCCCCCATATAGACTTCCTGCTCCTTGATGTCCTTGATCGCCTTGTTGGACGACTCCTTGTCGTAGATGATCAGGCGGACCTTGACGCGCAGGGGAGCCGAGTAGGTGACGCCGCGCAGCTGGCACTCCTTGACGTCGAACGCCGGGGTGCCGAAGCGGTAGCTGACGTACTCCAGGGCGGCATTGCCGGAGAAGCTCTCGATCGGGAATACCGACCGGAAGGCGGCATGGAGGCCGACCTCGAGACGCTCCTCGGGCGCACGGTCCTGCTGGAGGAAGTCGTAGTAGGAATCAAGCTGGATCGCCAGCAGGTAGGGCACATCCATCACTTGGGGCAGTTTGCCGAAATCCTTGCGGATGCGTTTTTTCTCAGTGTATGAGTAAGCCATCTGTATTCCCCAGCTTGTTCACCATGGGTGACCGATGCGTGGTCGGCGCCACCCGACGGGGTGCGGCTCCGTCAGGCGATGAAGGCAAGCGCCACGGAGGGTCGCTCGCCTTCTGGAATTCGGCTGGCCGGTCTGCCTGGGGCAGCGGCCAGTGACAACAGAAAAAGGCCGGCAGCGGGTGTCCCGCCACCAGCCGTGGAAGCTTACGCAGCGCGTGAAGCCATGTCGCTCAAGGACTTACTTGAGCTCCACGCCCGCGCCGGCTTCTTCCAGCTTGGCCTTGGCCGCTTCTGCATCTTCCTTGGACATGCCTTCCTTGATGGTCGCCGGCGCGCCGTCGACGGCACCCTTGGCTTCCTTCAGGCCGAGGCCGGTGATCTCGCGAACCACCTTGATCACGTTGACCTTCTTGTCGCCGGCGCTGGTCAGCACCAGGTCGAACTCGGTCTGCTCCTCGGCGGCGGCGGCTTCACCACCACCCGGGCCGGCCACGACGGCGGCGGCGGCAGAGACGCCGAACTTCTCTTCCATGGCCTCGATCAGCTCGACCACTTCCATCACGGACATGTCGGCGACGGCGTTGATGATGTCTTCTTTGGTCAGTGCCATTGTCACGTTTCCTAACTTTGCGGGAGCGACGCTCGGGCGTCGACTCGGGATTCAGTATTCGATTCGAGCTAGCGCGGGGAGTTCGCCGTTCAGGCGGCCTCCTCCTGCTTCTGGTCGCGCAGGGCGGCCAGGGTACGAACCAGCTTGCCGGCGGATGCCTCCTTCATGACGGACATCAGCTTGGCGATGGCCTCGTCGTAGGTCGGCAGGGTCGCCAGGCGGTCCAGGTCGGCGGCCGGGATCAGCTCGCCCTCGTAGGCCAGCGCCTTGACCTCGAAGTTCTTCTCCTCCTTGGCAAACTCCTTGAACAGGCGGGCGGCGGCGCCCGGGTGCTCGTAGGAGAAGGCCAGCAGAGTCGGACCCGAGAAGGTCTCGTCCAGGATCTCCCAGGGAGTTCCGGACAGGGCGCGGCGTGCCAGGGTGTTGCGGACAACACGCAGCTGGACGCCATTCTCGCGGGCCTGCTTGCGCAGGTCGGTCATCTTGCTGACCGGGACGCCACGAGAATCGGCAACTACGACGGAGAGCGCATCCTTGGCCGCTTCACTGACCTCGGCAACAATCGCCTTCTTGCCTTCGAGTGCTAGTGGCACAGTGATCACTCCTTCGTGCCGGAACCTCGCGATGAGGGTTCCGGTGGTTACCATCTCTCCCGCCCGCCCGAGGGCGTGGGCGGGAGTCCTGGGTGATGGTGCTCACCAGAAGCCTGGCGGCAACACCATCTGCGCAGGCCACCCCGTGCGGGGCGATTAAGCCGCCTCAGCGAAACGAGGCGGCACCTGCGGTCTTTGACGGTGCCCCGCCGGCGAGACCTGCTCGACACGGGGACCGCAAAGTTCTTGCTGTATGTTCGACCGCTCGCCCGATCACACCAGGGCGGAATGGTCGATGGTCAAGCCCGGGCCCATGGTGCTGGACAGGGTGACCTTCTTGAAGTAGATGCCCTTGGAAGTACTCGGCTTGAGCTTCTTCAGGTCGGCGACCAGCGCCTCCAGGTTGCCCTGGATGGCGGCCGCGTCGAAGTCGACCTTGCCAAGGGTGGTATGGATGATGCCGTTCTTGTCGGTACGGAAACGCACCTGGCCCGCCTTGGCGTTCTTCACCGCGGTGGCGACGTCCGGGGTCACGGTGCCGACCTTGGGGTTCGGCATCAGGCCGCGCGGGCCGAGGATCTGACCCAGCTGGCCGACGACGCGCATGGCGTCCGGCGAGGCGATCACCACGTCGAAGTCGAGCTGACCCTTCTTGACCTGCTCGGCCAGGTCATCCATGCCGACGATGTCGGCACCGGCGTCTTTGGCGGCGTCGGCGTTGGCACCCTGGGTGAAGACCGCCACGCGGACGTCCTTGCCGGTACCGTTGGGCATCACGGTCGCGCCGCGGACCACCTGGTCGGACTTGCGCGGGTCGACGCCGAGGTTGATGGCGACGTCCAGGGACTCCTTGAACTTGACGGTGGAGAGCTCGGCCAGCAGGGCCACCGCCTCCTCGAGGGAGTAGACCTTGGTGGGGTCGACCTTCTCGCGAATCATCTGTGCGCGCTTGGACAGCTTGGCCATGATCAGAGACCCTCCACGTTCAGGCCCATGCTGCGGGCACTACCGGCAATGGTGCGCACCGCGGCGTCGAGATCGGCAGCCGTGAGGTCCGGCTCCTTGGTCTTGGCGATCTCCTCGAGCTGCTCGCGGGTCACGGTACCGACCTTCTTCTTGTTCGGCTCACCGGAGCCGGACTTGATGCCAGCGGCTTTCTTCAGCAGGACCGCGGCGGGCGGGGTCTTGGTGACGAAGGTGAAGCTGCGGTCGGAGTAGACGGTGATCACCACCGGAGTGGGCAGACCCGGCTCGATGTCCTGGGTCTCGGCGTTGAACGCCTTGCAGAACTCCATGATGTTCACGCCGTGCTGACCCAGCGCGGGGCCCACGGGGGGGCTCGGGTTGGCCTTACCAGCTGCCACCTGCAGCTTGATGTAAGCCTGTACTTTCTTGGCCATGTGTAGACTCCAGTTGGGTAGTAGCGCCTTTCGGCTCCCCGGTGATGCGACCGAGCGGCGGCCGCGATGTCAGCGCCTGGCGGAGCGGATCACTCCTTCTCCACCTGCGCGAATTCCAATTCGACGGGGGTCGAGCGCCCGAAGATCAGCACGCTGACCTGCAGGCGGCTCTTGTCGTAGTTGACCTCTTCGACCACGCCATTGAAGTCGGCGAAGGGGCCATCGATGACGCGCACGGACTGGCCCGGCTCGAACAGCGTCTTGGGACGCGGCTTATCGGTGCCGTCCTGCACCCGACGCAGGATGGCGTCGGCCTCCTTCTGGGTGATGGGCGCCGGCTTCTCCTTGGTCCCGCCGATGAACCCCATGACGCGCGGGGTCTCGTTGACCAGGTGCCAGGTCTCGTCGTCCATCTCCATCTCGACCAGCACGTAGCCGGGATAGAACTTGCGCTCGCTCTTGCGGCGCTTGCCGTCACGCATCTCGACAACTTCCTCGGTCGGCACCAGGATCTCGCCGAAGCGATCCTCCATGCCGAACATCTTCACGCGCTCCTTGAGGGAGCGCATGACATGCTTCTCGAAGCCGGAGTAGGCGTGAACGACGTACCAACGCTTGGACATGAGGGCTCCTAACCGATAACGCCGGACATCGCCCAGCCAAGAAGGGTGTCGATCAGCCACAGCATCAGGCCGACCACCAGCACGGCGACCAACACGATGGCGGTGGTCTGCACGGTCTCGGGGCGGGTCGGCCACACCACGCGCTGGATCTCTTTCTTGGCGGCGCGAGCAAGCTCGGTCAGGCTGCGCCCCTTGGCGGTGGTCAGCGCCACCAGGGCGGCCACGACCGAGAGCGCCACCACGCCCAGCACGCGGTAGAGCAGTGCCTGGTCGGCAAAATAGGTGTTGCCGACCACCGCCAGCACCACCAGAGTGACGACAACCGCCCACTTGAGTCCGTCGTGGCGCGACTCTTGCACCTCGGCGCTTTGTTTCATGACAACGAGACTCCTCAGGGTGCGGCAATCGAAACGTGAAATCTTTCAGGGAAGCATGCCAGCCTGGGGAAGACTGGCAGGCCAGGAGGGAATCGAACCCCCAACCTGCGGTTTTGGAGACCGCTGCTCTGCCAATTGAGCTACTGGCCTGTATCTGCATGACACCACCCTTTGCAGGCGGCTTGCTACAGCGGGCGCCATGATAGCGAAAGCCGTTTCGCCTGGCAACCCCTCCTCCGCGGCATGTCTGCCAGGGAGAAAGAGAAAAGGCGAGCCGTGGCTCGCCTTTTCGATGTGGAGCTCATGGACGGATTTGAACCGTCGACCTCACCCTTACCAAGGGTGTGCTCTACCCCTGAGCTACATGAGCGCAACCTTTACATCCGCAGATGCTGGAGCGGGCAGCGGGAATCGAACCCGCACCATCAGCTTGGAAGGCTGAGGTTCTACCATTGAACTATGCCCGCCTACCCACTCTGTGCGATCCCAATGACGTCGCCATCACCGTGATCCGATTCTGGTGGAGGGGGAAGGATTCGAACCTTCGAAGCTTTCGCGGCAGATTTACAGTCTGCTCCCTTTGGCCACTCGGGAACCCCTCCAACTGGCGGTATATCTTATCACCGCAGGCCCCGATGTCAAGTTGCTGTTTTATCAGCTTCTTCAACCGGCGACGCAACACGCCTGGTGCCGCCCTTCGCCTCGGAACGCGGCGCATTGTGTCAAAGCAGCATGGAAAACGCAAGCCCCGCGCGGATCTTTTCCAGCCCCACCGGTGCCGGCACCCACGGCGCACCGGCCATGCGCCCCGCCCGCTCCGCGGCGGTGAGCGGGAAGCAAGCCTCGAGCCCGCCGTAGACCATGTCGGGCCACACCGCGTGGGGCACCTGAAGACCGCGGGAGACGATCCTGGCATCGCCGCCGGTGACCAGCAGCGGCAGCGCTACTCCCTCGCTGTCGCACACCTCCGCATAGACCCGGTTGATGGCGCTGACCGCCGCCATGTAGATGCCGTGGTTCACCGCCTCCACCGTGCGCCGCCCCGGCACCAGCAACTCCTCCGCCTCGCTGTCCGGGTCGATCGCCACGTTGCGGGTACCGAGCTTGAGGCTCTCCTTCATCAGCCGCAGGCCGGGCAGGATGTAGCCGCCCAGGTGGCGGCCGCCGGGGAGCACGAAATCGATGGTGATGGCACTGCCGCAGTCCACCGCGCAGCACCCCCCGGCCAGCTGGTAGCCGGCCAGGGCGCCCAGCCAGCGGTCGACGCCGAGACGCTCGGGCTCCTCGTAGCCGTTGGTCACGCCCAGCGCCTCCGGGGTCGAGCGCGCCACGTGCACGCTGCCCACCCGCTGACGCAGCAGGGCGACGGTCTCGTCTAGCACCGCACGGCGTGCCACGCTGGAGATGCGCACCGCCTCCACCACGTCCAGGTCGGGGATATCCGCGCCCGGGCGCCACTCCTCGCGGGTCCACACCGCACCCCGGGAGCGGATCTCGCTGCTGTCGGCATCCTTCAGGCGCCACTTCGAGAGGGTATTGCCGATATCAAGGTCAAGAATCATGGTCGCACGCGCACGCTGATCTCCCCTCCCGCCAGGGCATGCCGGTGCCCCGACCGGCTGACCACCAGGTTGCCCGACGCATCGACGCCCTCGGCCGTCGCCACCTCGCGGCCCTGGCCGTTGAGGATATCCACCTCGCGGCCGGCGAAGGCGTGGCGCGCGTTCCAGGCGTCACGCCAGGGGGCGAAGCCCTCACGCTCGAAGCCGGCGACCAGCGGCAGCAGCGCCTCGAGCAGGTCCACCGCCAGCAGATTGCGCGAGATGCCCGGTACCTGGTCCTCCACGGCGGCGACCGGCTGGTCCATGGTGCCGCGGAACGCCTCGGGCAGGGAGACGTTGATGCCCATGCCGATCACCACCTCGCAGGGGCCCGAGGCGTCGCCGCTGACCTCCACCAGGATCCCGGCGAGCTTACCGAACCCGCCCTCGGGGGTCTCGAGCAGCACATCGTTGGGCCACTTCAGGCGTGGCCGGGCGCCATGGGCCTCCAGCACCTGTGCCAGGGCCACGCCCACCGCCAGGCTGAGCCCCTCCAGGGCGGCGATGCCGGACTCCACCCGCCAGCCCAGCGAGAGCATCAGGCTGCGTCCCCAGGGGGTGTTCCAGGTCCGTCCGCGGCGACCGCGCCCCGCGCTCTGCTGCTCCACCAGGCACACCTCGCCGTGCCCCGCCCCCTGGGCGAAGCGCTCGCGCAGGAAGGCGTTGGACGAGGGCAGCGTCTCCTCGACGAACAGCCGCGTCAGGTGGGTGCGCGCCTGGCGCGAGAGGCCTGCGACGATGCGCGGGCCATCGAGTAGCTCCAGCGGTTCGGCGAGGCGATACCCCTGCCCCTTCACCGCCTCCATGGCGATGCCCAGCGATTCGAGCTTGTGCAGCTGCTTCCAGACCGCCGCCCGGGACACCCCGAGCTGCTCGCCGAGCTGCTGCCCGGAGTGGAACTCGCCATCGCTCAGCAGGCGGATCAGGTCACCAATGGTCATGCGCATGCCCCTGACGGGAAATGGCACATTCTAGCGGATGGCGCCGCCCCCGGAAATCGCCTCGACCAATTCGTTAGGCGGTCGACGCCCCGGACGAAGGCGTCGCCCCCAGATGCAAAAAACCCCGAGCATCTCACGATGCTCGGGGCTTTTCTGAATAAGTGCCTGACGATGACC
>NZ_AXCA01000227.1:0-2799 GCF_000475415.1 Halomonas sp. PBN3
GCAGTAAGGCCGCCAGCAGCAGGAACCCGCCGAAGCGACTCAGGGGCGGCTCAACGCCGCGCCTGAGCGCCGTAGGAATCCCCTTCCTTTCCGCCGCAGGCGGCAGCTTCCCAAGAAGCTGAGGGAGGGGAGGACGTCAATTCATCCGCACCAAGCTGAGGGTGCTGGAGGCGAACGACGCCGCGGGCTGAGTGAGCGCCTCGGCTGTTTCGACCCATGGCAGGCGATATCCATGCCGCCGTTCAAGTGTTATGTTTTGTTCAACACTTGCCTGGTCCATGCTGAAGGCAAGCCCATGCCCCTTCAGGAGCCTCGATCATGTCCACGACCTCGTTTACGGATGTCACCGCCACCTCGACGGCGCCGTCCCCCGGGACCGCAGGAACCCCGGTGATCAACCGCCACTACTGGATGCCGTTCAGCGGCAATCGTGACTTCCACGCCCATCCGCGGCTGATCACTGGCGCCGAGGGGCGCTACTTCATCGACGATCGTGGCCGTCGGCTGTTCGACTCCCTCTCGGGGCTGTGGACCTGCGGTGCCGGCCACAACCGTGAGGAGATCCAGCAGGCGGTGGCCCATCAGCTGGGGACCCTGGACTACGCACCCGGCTTCCAGGTGGCCCATCCGCTGGCCTTCCAGCTGGCCGAGCGGATCGCCGGCCTGACGCCCGAGGGGCTGGACCATGTGTTCTTCACCGATTCCGGTTCGGAGTCGGCGGATACCGCGCTGAAGATGGCCAAGGCCTACTGGCGTGCGAAGGGGCGCCCGGAGAAGACCCGCCTGATCGGCCGCGCCAAGGGTTATCACGGGGTCAACGTGGGCGGCACCAGCCTCGGCGGCATCGGCGGCAACCGCAAGCACTATGGCCAGCTGATGGAGGTGAGCCACCTGCCCCATACCCTGCAGTCGGGGCACGCCTTCACCCGGGGCCAGGCGGAGAGCGGGGCCGAGCTTGCCGACGCGCTGCTCGACCATATCGCCCTGCAGGATGCCTCCAACATCGCCGCGGTGATCGTCGAGCCGATGTCCGGCTCCGCCGGGGTGATCGTGCCGCCCAAGGGGTACCTGGAGCGGCTGCGCGAGATCTGTTCCGCCCACGATATCCTGCTGATCTTTGACGAGGTGATCACCGCCTTCGGGCGCAGCGGCGCGCGCACCGGGGCCGAGGCGTTCGGCGTGGTACCGGACATGATGACCATCGCCAAGCAGCTCACCAACGGCGCGGTGCCCATGGGGGCGGTGATCGCATCCAGCGAGATCTACGACACCTTCATGCATGCCGGTGGCCCCGAGCACGCCATCGAGTTTCCCCATGGCTACACCTACAGCGCTCACCCGGTGGCCTGCGCCGCCGGCCTGGCCGCGCTGGAGCTGTTCGAGCGCGAGGACTTCCCGGCCCAGGTGCGGGCCATCGCCCCGGCCTTCGAGGCCAAGCTGCACGCCCTCAAGGGGCGCCCGCACGTGGTGGATATCCGCAACTATGGCCTGGCCGGGGCGGTCCAGCTGGCGCCGCGCGACGGCGACCCGACCATTCGTCCCCGCGACGCCCACCTGGCGCTGTGGGAGGCGGGCTTCTACGTGCGCTTCGGCGGCGACACCCTGCAGTTCGGCCCGCCCTTCGCCAGCACCGAGGCGGAGCTGGAGCGGCTGTTCGACGCGGTGGCGGGGGCGTTGGATAGCCTGGTCTGATCACACCTCCAGGTCGTCCAGCCCTGCCTGGACCTGCTGCGACAACAGGTGAGGGAAGGCTCTCTCCACCGCTCTCGTGGTCGGAAGCTCGCGAAGCTCGTAATGCAGCAGGCTGGCGACGATTCTGGCCTGTGCCTGATCGCGGTGGCGCTTCAAAGCATCCCTGTCTGGCCGGTGGCCGGCATACCACTTGTGGAGGAGGAACGCCCGGGGGTCGATAGTCGTCAGACGTAGCGGCATGCCGCGCTCGTCGAAGACCACCGCCTCGAAGCTAGGTGAGGCGATGGCCCATTTGAGCGACTCGATGCCCGCCGGCTTGAGGTCATTGGTTTCCAGCTGCTGCTCGAAGTCGCTCATCGTCATCGGATTGGCAGTCTGGGTAATCAGGTCGACACGGTAGCCATTGGCATTGCCGGCTCGGAACTCGAACTGCCCAGCCGTGATCGGTGCAAAGGTCTTGTCGCTGGCCTGGATGACCGACAACAATGTGTCTCCTTCCAGGGCCGCCACGATGCGCAGCCCCTGGCGCGCACCCATCAGCACGTCCATATCGGCAGTCGCCAGATGTTGGGGGTCGATCCTGACTCCCGCTCGAGCCTCGTAGGCGTACAGGGCATTGGTGCCGATGATGCGGAACGGGATGCTGCGACGTTGCAGGGCGCGAATCACCCGAGCACCGACCAGGGGGAAACGGTTCAACCGATTGGCGCGCACGTAGGCCGCGTGCAACCGTAGCTGCTCTTTCAGGCTGGCGTCGCGTGTCTTGTAGTCGGCCTTGCGGGTATCGAACTTTGCCTTCGTTTGCTCGGTTTCCTCGCTGCGGGGACCGATGGAGTGGTTCTTGCCGCCGGTGTAGCAGCGATAGAGGTAGTCACGACCTTTGATCCGCTTCCAGTGCATCGACCCCTCGACGTATCGAGCGCCAGTGCGGTGCTGCTCCAGTGCCTCGAACAGTTGGCTGGCGTTGATGGCGACACGAGAGGCTTCGGGCCCAAGAGGCATGTAGGACATCGCTAGGTCCATGTTGTTAACAAATTAACGTCTATTTTTTTATTCTATCTTTGTTAACTTCCTGGCGCCAGCGCGATGACCAAAAAGCGCGACATG
>NZ_AXCA01000228.1:0-1373 GCF_000475415.1 Halomonas sp. PBN3
TTGACGTCCTCCCCTCCCTCAGCTGCTTAGGCAGCTGCCGCCAACGGCGGAAAGGAAGGGGATTCCTACGGCGCTCAGGCACGGCATTGAGCCATCCCTGAATCGCTTCGGTGGGTTCCTGCTGCTGGCGGCCTTACTGCGCCACTCACTTCACAGGCGAGCCGGGCGTGCCCCGCCCTTAATACATTGATGGCGCCGATATGATCGGCATTGGCCTCGAAGCCACAATCGACACAGGCAAAGCGGGCCTGGCTGCGCCGGTTCTCCGCAGCGACATGACCGCACTCGGGGCAGGTGCGGCTGGTGTTGTGCGGTGGCACAACGACCAGATGCGCCCCACGCCAGGCCAGCTTGTAGTCGAGCTGGCGCCGGAACTCGAACCACCCCTGGTCGAGGATCGAACGATTGAGGCCGGACTTCTGGCGAACATGGCGGCCGGGTTGCTCGACACTGCCTCTGGCCGAGCGCGACATGTTGCCGACCTGCAGGTCTTCCAGCACCACGAGCGCGTGGTTTTGGCTGATCGTGGCGGAAGCCTTGTGCAGGAAATCACGCCGGGCATTGGCGATGCGAGCCTGGATTTTCTGGATGCGGGCCTTGGCCTTCTTCCAGTTGTTGCTGAACTTGACCTTGCGGCTCATGGCTTGCTGCGCCTTGCGCAGCGCCGTCTGGTGTTTCTTGAAGCTGTTGAGAGGTGCCAGAAAGCTGCCATCGGAGAGCGTGGCGAACCGCGCCACGCCCATGTCGATGCCCACAGCCCCGCCAGTCGGCGCCGGCACCGCGACCTCACGCTCAGTCTGGATCGAGACGAACCATCGCCCCGCCGACTGGCTGACGGTGACGTTCTTGACCGTCCCCAGCACCTCGCGGCTCTTGCGGAAACGTAGCCAACCCAACTTGGGCAGGTAGAGCCGCCGATTGCCCTGATCGAGCTTGACCTGTTTCGGATCGGGATAGCGGAAGCTGTCACGCTGACCCTTCCTCTTGAAGCGCGGGAAGTCCGCCCGCTTGGCGAAGAAGTTGGCATAGGCGCGATCGAGATCCTTCAGCGACTGCTGGAGCGGGTGGATCGGCCCATCCTTGAGCCATGGCGTGTCGTCGCTGTTGCGCCAGCCGGTAAGCTGCTTGCACAAGGCCGCATACCCCAACTTCTTCTCACCGGCTGCATACCGCTCTTTCTGCAACGCCAGCCCTCGGTTGAACACGTACCGTGCCATGCCGGCAAACTGGCGCATCTTGCGCACCTGCTCGCCGGTGGGCATCAGTTCGTATTTGAAGGCTTGGAGACGTTGCACGAAGCACCCTGTGCTGTCGATACATCCAGTATTATAGGGCGCCTGCGGCGCCCGCGCTATCCTTCCCCGCACTAGAAG